>DASZNX010000037.1:0-10487 GCA_035551075.1 Gemmatimonadales bacterium
CGCCGGCGTTCCGCGTTGCTCAGTCGCTCGCCGGCAAGCGCGAGGTCGCTCTCCAGACGTCCCACCTCGAGCTTCGCGTCGCCGAGCCGGCGCTCGACTTCGGTGCGGCGCGCTTCCGCGGTGTGACGCGCCTGGACGCGCGCTTCACGCTCGCGCTCCGCGTCGCTCAGCCGCGCGCGCGCCGCGGGAATCTGCTCGGCGAGCTCGCGGGCCCGCACCCCGAGTGCTCCGAGTGAAATGTCGAAGTCTTCCAGCTCGCGTCGCACGAGCGTCATCGCGATACCGAACCGCTCCTCGACCATCTTGCCGTACCGCTCGGCGCGACCACGCTGGCGCGCGAGGCTCCGCACTTGAGTCTGGACTTCGGCGATCAGATCCTCGAGCCGCGCGAGATCGGCGGCCGTCTCTTCCAACCGGCGCTCCGTGCTCTTTTTGCGGTCGCGATAGAGACCGATTCCGGCCGCTTCTTCGAACAAGGCGCGTCGCTCCTCGGCTTTCTCCGAGAGCAACGCCTCGATCATCTTCGCTTCCATGACCACGGCCGCGTCGGCGCCGAGTCCCGTGCCGCGCAGCAGATCCTGAATGTCCCGCAGCCGCACCGGCGAACGGTTCAGGAGATAATCGCTCTGGCCGGAGCGCGAGAGGCGCCGCGTGACGACGACTTCCTGATAGGCGATCGGCAGGCTGCCGTCGGAGTTGTCGAAGACGAGCGAGACCTCCGCGACGTTGACAGGCCGGCGTCCCGTAGACCCCTGGAAGATGACGTCTTCCATCTTGCCGCCGCGCAGCAGGCGGGGTGACTGCTCACCCAGCACCCAGCGTACAGCGTCCGAAATATTCGACTTGCCGCAGCCATTGGGCCCGACGATGGCGGTGACGCCCTGGTCGAAGGGCAGCTCCACCGCGCCCGCAAACGACTTGAATCCCGAAAGCTCGAGCCTGCTCAGTCTCATGGAGTCCCCATGCGAGGGAGTAGGTTCGCGCGCACGCCGGCGCGCGTGAGTGCCTTCTTGATGGCGGTCGCCTGGTCGGGGCCCTCGAACGCGCCCATGAGAATCGCGCCGTTCGACCAGCGCACGGCCGGAAGCCCGTGGCGCCGCAGCGATTCGAGCGACGCGTCTGCCGGCGCGTGATACGAATACGGCGCGAGCAGCAGGTCACCAATCCCTTCATTGATCACGCCTCGGCGCCACAGCCCAGCGCGAGCTGTGGCCGCGACCGCACGCGTCGCGTACGAACCCGCCAACACCCGATACCACACAGGACCCTTCTTGGTCTGCGGCACCGGCGTGACGAGCGTGGGCACGCCCGCGTCCGCGGCCAGCCGATCGGCGTGGGTGAGCGCCTTGTCCAGCGACGCGTACGCCGCGAGCTGGATTGTCCAGCCAAGCGTGTCGCGAACGACAGGTGGTGGAGGTTGGTGGGTGACCGTGGACGATGGTGGAGGCAGAGGCGCCGCGGGACGAGGGGCGACCAGCTTCGCGATAAACGACTCGCGTGCGCCCGCGAGCAGCGCCCACCCTCCGACCGCGAGCCCTAGAACGGCGATCGCGGCGAATGCGGGCCGCAGCCTGCGCGGCTTCGTTGGCTCGACCGCAATCGGCAACGGCCCGGGCGCGGGAGACATGCGCTGATTCGCCGATGGTAACCAGCGGTCACGAACGACGCCGAGCAACGGGATATCCCGGCCGAGGGAAAACGTTGGGCCCACGCCGTCCGGGGCGAGGACGAGGGCGCCATCCGCGAGGGCGGCTAATTGCGACAGACCCGCCAGAGATACGAACACCAGCATCAAAGCGCCTTCGGACCGGAATCCCGCCTGCAACTTGGGCCAGCGGGGATGCGCATAAATCTCACTGGCGTGCCCCGTCTCCGATCCTGCCGGAATGAAGAACACGCCCGTGACTTCGTGCGCCGCCTTGTTGAGCGAGACACCGTACTCGAACGCGTCGACGATGCCTTCCGTGGGCGACATGCCGACGAGCTCATGCAGAACCGGCCGCTCGAGGTTCATGTCCACGAGCGCGATCCGGCGGCCGTCACGCGCGGCGATGCGCGCAATGTCCCACGCTGCCTTCGACGCCCAGGCGAGATCGTCCGTGCGTACGACCAGCGTGACGAGTGAGCGACCTTCGAGCATCGGCGGGACCAAATGGCCGAGGCGAGAGAGGGGCAGCTGGCGGACGGCGGGCGGGGCGGGAGGGGCGGGGGGGGCCGTAGGCGTCCCGGTCGTCACTGGGCCGGTTGATAAATCCAGAAGGGGCGTCCCAGGCGTCGACCGATGGCTTCGGCTTGCGAGCGCGTCGCGTAGGGGCCGAGCACGACGCGATAGCCGTCATCGGGATGTTGTGGCGGCAGCACACGCGCCGCCAATCCCGCGCGCGTGAGATCGTCCGCGAGATGACCGGACCAGTCCGGGTTCTGCGACGTGGAGACCTGCACGTACAACGGTCCTTCGGCGCCGACGCTATCGGCCGCCGCGGCTCCCGCATTTGCCTGGGTCGACGGCACGCCGCGCGGCAGCCACGATGTGAGGACCCAGATGTCGGCCGCGCCATTCTTCACTCGTCCGACGTCGGTAAGTGAGTCGGGTCGCAAGGCCACCACATCGACGCCGCGGCGGTAGATCAGCATGCCGTCGGGAGAGATCGCCGGAAGGTCGGATTGCCAGGCGGTCGGAATGATTCCGGTATGCCGCTTGATCGGGAGATCGACGATCCATGCGGAGTCGCCGATCGTTGGACGCGCCAGCAGCCACCGCCCCAGCGGATCGAGCCGCAGCGCGGCGACCGGACCCGGTAGCGCGACGCCGTCGATTTCCTTGCGCTCGAAGCGATCGATGACGGCAAGTCCGGGAGCGTTGCGGCGCGCGACATAAATGCGGTGTCCCGAGGGCGAAAAGGCGAGCGCGCGCGGACCGTCGGGCAGTCGCACGAACGCG
This sequence comes from Gemmatimonadales bacterium, assembly GCA_035551075.1. GTDB lineage: Bacteria > Gemmatimonadota > Gemmatimonadetes > Gemmatimonadales > GWC2-71-9 > 20CM-2-65-7. The sequence goes on from DASZNX010000037.1 coordinate 2,942, forward strand.
GGATCGCGTCGCGCCAACGGATCGTAAAAGGTCACGCCCGAATCGCTCGCCACGGCGACGAGGTCGCCCCACCGTGTCGCGGCGACATCACCGCTCGCCGCGATCGGGCGAACGGCCGGCGGCTGATCCGCCGCGGCAACGAGCAGACGATCCTGCGGAATTACGCCGACGAGATGCTGATCGGTCGCGCCGAACAGATCGCGCGGCAACGCGGTGAGCGGCTGCGGCCAGGCAAATCGGGTGCGACGAGACAGCGAGATTACGCGACGCTGCGCGTCGACCGCGTAGAGTGTCCCATCGGGGCCCAGCGTCGACTGCGCCACATTCGTGGCGACGGTATCGACGCGACCGCTGCCCAGGTCGAGCGAGAGCAGCTCGTGTTTGCCGGTTGTGACGAACAGGTACTCCGATTCGGGATCGAGCCCGACGACCCGTTCGACCGGAGGCAGTTTGCCGCGCAGCGCTCCATCCACGAGAGCGAGCTTGGGCAGCCTGTAGAGCTGCGGGAGACCCCCCTTTGCCGGTAGGCGAATGGCGGCCCCGGGCATACGCGCGCTGATCTGGACCTGGCTAACGCGTTGTGGTGATTGTTGTTGAGAGGAAATGTCTGCCGGCGCTTGGGATCCACAGCCCCACAGCGCTGCTGTCGCGAAGAGAAGGAAGCGGGAGATAGGCAATGGGCCTCGCCGACAAAATAGACAACCGGCCCTGCCCTGGCAACTGTTTTAGCTGTGCGGAGTTAGAACGTTGGCCCGATACTGACGGTCCAATACGCCTTGTTGTATGCCCGATCGAGCGGTTTGGTGTAATCGAACCGCAGGATCATGAAGCCGGCCATGTTGGCGCGGATCGACGTCCCCCAGCTGCGCAGCGGTGTGCGCACCAGGATCGGGTCTTCGAGCAGTCCACGGTTCCACTTCAGGTTGCTGGCATCGTTCCACGCGACGCCGATGTCATAGAACACCGCGCCCTCGATCGGCGGCAATCCGACCGGCAGGAATCCGAGCACCAGGCTGCGCGCGAGCGGGAAGCGAAGCTCTGCGTTGGCCACCGCGATCTTGGAGCCGATCAATTGATCGAGCTGCGCGCAATCCGCGTGGCTTCCCAGGCCGTTGGGCATGCACTCGTGGTTGCGGAACGAGCCGGAGGTGTAGCCGCGGATCAGCTCGGTGTTGCCCAGGAAAATCGGGAAGCGATCGGCATCGCGTCCGTAGCGCCCCATGAAGAGCCCGCGGAGCGCCAGCGTGAACGGCCGTGCAAAGACGTAGCGCCGATAGTCGGCGAGTCCCGAAATGAATTGCCAGCCGCCGATCGCCGGCGCGATCGAAAACCGCGATCGCGAGCCGGCGAACGGCCCGACATAGCCGAAGAGCGTGTTGTCGTGCACATGCGCGATGGACGGCTGGATGTATGTCGCCGAAGGGCCGCCCCCAGAGACGAACGATTGCTCGACGAACGCGCCGGACGCCGCGTCGAACTTCTGCTGCATTTCGAGCGTGGCTTCCCCGACATTGACGGCCTGCACGCCCAGCTCGATCCGATTGAATCGACTGAACGGGTACGCGGCGGACGTGAACACGCTGCGGCTGACGAAGCGCCGGATCTTCGTCGAGTAGATGACGAGACTGTCGCCGGGTTGGCGGTCGGGGTCGGCCACTTGCCGAACGCTGCTGCCGCCGTAGTAGTAGAGCGGGTCCTGCGAGAACCCAGTCACCCAGTTCAAGCGGTTCGTCTGATTCGCGTAGAGTCCGAGCATCTGCGCTTCACTGATCCGTCCGTTGATCGATCCCGCCAATACGACCGTGTGATTGCCGAGAATGTCGGACAGCGCGACGGCGGTGCCGCCGAAGACTCCGCGGCCGAAGTTGTCGCGCTGATAGCCGACCGTCGGCCGCACGTAATAATCGGCGGTGAACCGAATGCGATAGGGGCGGAACGAGAACGCGCTCGTGTCCGGCAACGCCAGCGTCGCCGAATCCAGCAGCTCGCGAACCGTGACGGGAGGCGGGACCGCCGAGGATTCGGCCGCCTCGGGCGACGCCGAAGGCCGGAATCCGGTGAGCGAGCGATAAATCGACGCGGAGGACCCCATCTGTCCGTCCGTGAGCACCGGCGCGGTCGTGCCCCCCATCGCATTGACGCTCGGTCCCGAAGGGATCGTCGCGGGGACGGGCGGAAGTTGATCGTGCGGCTCCGACAGCAGGAGCGTGACCGGCCGCGCGGCCGGGCCCTCATACGGTCCACGACGGAGCGAGCGCGGATTGTCGACGGAGTAGACGCTGTATTGACCGTCCTCGTAATAGACGAACGCGAGACGATCGGCCTCTCGCGCCCACGACAGGACGGGCGAGAGCGGCGTGATACCCTGAACGCCCGTGTACATGCTCGTCAGCTGATAAATCTGCTCGTCGTCGAATTCGTACAGGAATACATTGGCGATGCCCGTCCTGTCCGAGACGAATGCCAGCGAGCGGCCGTCTGGCGCCCACGCCGGGTCGATGTTCTTGCCGACATCCATGTGCGGCAGAATCTCGATCCGGTGCGTGTCCAGGTGATACAACGCGATGCGCAGATTTCCAAAGCGCAACAGATCGAAGTCGGTCGTCGGACCGCGGTCGGTGACGAATGCGATCAGGTTGCCGTCCGGCGACCATGACGGGTGCAGGTCCGCGTACTTGTCGGCGGTCAGCCGCGTCAACTCGCTGCCGTCGCGATTGATGATGTAGAGATCGCTGAAACCGTTGTTGAATCCGGTGAAGACGAGCTGCTTGCCGTCGGGAGACCAGCGCGGCGTCTGAATGCCGTTCAGGGGGACTCGAATGCGGCTCGCCTCGCGGCCCTTTTTCACGTCGATGATCACGAGATCGTCGCGATCCTTGTGCTTGGCGGCGATCGCGAAGTAGCGCCCGTCGGGCGAGAACGACCCGGCGGAATTGATGAAGCGCAGGCTCTCGTAATTGTTGTTGATCGTGGACTTCACGAGCCGCTGCTTGACCCGGCCTGTCTCGGCATCCGCGAGCCAGAGATCGACGAAGAATGTCCCTTCGTCGCCGAAGAACGCGATATCCTTTCCGTCCGGTGTCAGTGCGGGCGCGAGGAAGATCCGGCCGCGTGAGCGCCGCTGCGTCAGCACCGGCTGCGCGATGCGGCGCGCGCGATAGTGATCGCCCAGCTGCGGCAGGAACGTGGTCTGAATCGCGTCGCGCCAATCGGCGGAGAGATCTTCCAGCGAACGGCCCGTCGCGCGCTTGATCGCCGCCTCGATGCCGGAGCTCGCCGCCGCTTGCAGGATCTCGCCGACGACTTCGTCGCCCCACTTCTCACCGATATAGGCCCAGAGCGCGTGGCCGTAGCGGTAGGGGAAGATGTACGGATCCGCCGTCATCTCCTCGATGGACGGCAGGTGCCCCTCGAGCGCCGCATCGCGCAGCCACATCGCGGTCTCCGGATCGATCGGGCCGCGCGAGAGGTATTCGGCCATGCCTTCCATAAACCAGAGCGGCGGATTCACGGCCATCATCGTCTGCATGCCGGCGCCGGGATGGCCGCGGCTGAATACGTCGTACTGGAACTGGTGCACCATCTCGTGCTGCAGCACGTGCTCGAACTCCGCATACGAGCCCGTGAAAGGCATCACCGCCCGGTGCTTGAAGAATTCCGTGACGCCGCCGAGTCCTTCGCCCGACGCATCGACGACGTTGGTCTGCTGGAAGTCGGCCTGTGACGCGTACAGGATGATCGGCTTCCGGCTTTGAAACTGGTGGTGCAGGATGCGGGACAGTCGCGCGTACGCGCGCTCCGCCATTCGGGCGGCGTCGAGGGCGCCGACGCGCTCGTCGGAGTAGTAGTAAATGTCGAAGTGTTCAGTTTGAATCGACTGGAAGTCGAACGATCGGTACTGAACCTTGTTCTGACCGAAGTACTGCGCAGCTACCGGTCGCGCACCGAGCAGGAACGCTACGAACACCGGCAGACTGGCTATGGTACGTCGCATACCGACCTATCCTTCCGCGCCTGTTCCTTCCGCATCACCAGCGGCGACGACAGGGGCGTCGCCCCACAACCGTTCGAGCTGATAAAAGTCCCGCAGCTCCGGATGAAATACGTGCACCACGAAATCGACATAATCGAGCAGCACCCAGCGGCCCTGCGCCAATCCTTCCACATGATGCGGCTCAATTGCGGAGGCCGCGAGTGTACTAACGAGATGCTCCGCCATGCCCCGCACGTGCGCATCCGAGGTTCCGGACACGATCACGAAGTAGTCCGTGGCTGCACATAACCCACGCAGGTCTAATACCACGGGGTCCACCGCCTTGCGGTCGAGCAGGGCGTCCACGACCCGTGAGAGCACTGCGGACGTCCCGTCAGGCATAAGGCAGGATTTCGGGCTTTATTCAGTCCTCGTTCTGGTAAAAGACGACCCATGCGCCGATGCCGGCGTGGGCCGCAATCACGGGTGTGACTGGAGTCACGAGACACTGCATCGGTCGGTACTGCGCCACGAGCTCGGCCCGGAGCGCATCGGCGAATTCCGGGATGTCGGCATGCGCGATGCCCAGGCGCAGGCGCTTCGGGCGTGGGGTGAGCACACGATCCAGCTGCTCCAAAATGCGGCGCTTGGCCGCTTCTTTACCGCGCGCTCTTCCAACAGGCTCGATCTTCCCTTCCATAGTAAGGGCCATCACCGGCTTCAGATTCAGCTTGGCGCCGAGCCACGCCCGGCCCCGTCCCAGGCGTCCCGAGCGAACCAGGCGCTCAAAGCTGTCCACGGTGAAGAACCCGCCGGATTGAGCACGTATCCGCTGCAGCTCCGTGATGATCGCCTGGGCGCTCCATCCAGCCGCCGCAAGCTCTACGCCACGCACCACGAGAAGGCCCTCTCCCAGCGTCACATTGCGGCTATCCAGTACTGTTACCCGCCCGGCGTTAAACCGCCGAGCTGCCGCCTCCGCATTGCCGTAGGTGCCTGAGAGGGCGCTCGAGAGGATGACGGCGATCACATGGTCGCCCACGCGGGCCGCATCGCGAAATGCGTCAGTGAACGCCTGCGGTGCGGGCTGTGAGGTGGTCGCGTCCAGCCCGGCACGCAGCCGCTGAAAAAACTCCGCCGAAGTCAGCTCCAGGCGGTCACGGTAGGGCCGTTCGTCGACAATCAACTGAGTCGGTACAAGTTTGATGTCATATTGCAACACCAGCTCATCCGGCAGGTCGCAGGCGGTATCGCTGACGAAAGCGATCGGACGGCGCTCCTGCAGGGCCTGGTGCTGGGCCCGCATATCGTCGGCCTTGGTGGACTCCAGTGTTCCCCACGCGCCCGCGAGCTGAAAGACGGCGTCCGGCGCATCGGTATGCACGTGTGCTTTCAGCAGGTCGCCAGTCGCGAGGACGACGATCGATCCGCCGTGAGCGCGCAGGGCCTTTCGTACAGCGGCGGGGTCGGGCAGGGAACCCGACCGCACCATCAACTCGGTGCAGTAGCGGTAATCGCGGTCGACTTCCACCTCGGCGATCGCGGCGGCGTTCGACTCCCCACCGACACGGTCGACGGCTCCTTCGGCGATGTGGCCTTCCTCCATCAGGCGTTTGACGCCATCGAGCAGCCGCACGAATCCCTTCGCACCCGCGTCGACCACGCCGGCGTTCTTCAGTGCAGCCAGGAGCTCGGGCGTGCGTTGTAAGGCCTCGTCGGCGCGTTGGACGATGCGGCGCATGAAGACGCGGAGATCGCGCTCGCCGCGCGCGCGACCAGCCTCGTCCGCCGCTTCGCGCGCCACTGTCAGGATCGTGCCTTCCATCGGCTCATCGAGCGAGCCACGCAGCCGCTCGAAGCCGACTCGGATGGCATGCGCCAGCTCCGCGGCGTCCGCGCGCAGCCGGTCGCCGATACCCTCACGAAATCCCAGCAGGAATTGGGAGAGCATCATTCCGGAGTTGCCGCGCGCGCCGCGCACGCTGGCTTGCGCCATTGTTTCGGCTACAAACGGAAGGGTGAGTGGAGTCCTGCCGGTCCCGAGGTCGCGGAGCGACCGCGCTACGGCGCGCAGCGTGAGGCACATGTTCGTCCCGGTGTCGCCGTCCGGAACGGGGAAGACGTTAATCCGGTTCAGCTCGTCACGGCCCGCCGCTACCCAGTCCGCCGCCGCGAGCAGGGAACGGCGGAACCGCGGACCATCGAGGTAGCTGACCGTTGTCTTACTCCTTCACCACCGTGACCCGCACTTCGGGCCGGACTTCGGGATGGATTTTGATGGCGACCTTGAACTCGCCCAGCTCGCGGATCGGCTCGTGCAGGTCGATTTTGCGTTTGTCCACGTGGATGCCGAGCTCCTCGAGCTTTCGCTGGATGTCGCTCGCCGTGATCGAGCCGTAAAGTTTCTCTTCCTCGCCCACCTTGACGACGAACGTGAGCTGCACCTCGGCGAGTTTCGTCGCCTCGGTTTCGGCAGCGGACTTCTCAGCGGCGCGCTGCTTGGCGAGTCGTTCGCCCTCGAAAGCGATCTTCTTTTTATTTGCCTCGGTGGCGGGATAGGCGAGCCCTTTGGGGAGCAGATAGTTGCGGGCGTAGCCGTCCTTCACCTTCACGATCTCCCCGACTTTGCCCAGATGCTGCACGTCTTCGCGCAGAATGATTTCCATCGTCCGTATCCTTACTTCCTCAGGTTGTGTTGTATCCCCTCGGCGAGTCGCCGGCGGTACTGATACCACGTATCGGTAATCCCGAGCGTGCAGAGCCCGGGCACAATGAAGAGCAACGGCACCGCGAGCGCCGCGGCTACAGCTGCCGTGATCACCAGGGCTACGCTCGAGATACCGAACGCCTCGGCGAAGGCGATGACGATCGCCGCGCCGCGCAGCAGATAGAGCGCTCCCGCGACGAGGCCCAGGTTCGTTCCTGCCACGTGCAGCGCGTTGGACACCGGCAGGATGAGCACGGCGATCCACGCGACAATGCCCCAGACCCACCCGTCGCCGATCGCGAAATCCCGAAAGCGCGCGAGCGGCGCGCCGAGCGGCAGCGTCGTCAACCGCAAGTGCAGCTGCCACGCCAACGCCAGGCCGGCGAGCGTTTGCAGTGCGAGCATGCCGGGCCAGGTGACGCTCGCAAAGCGCACGGCCGGCTCGTAGATCGCGAAAGCGGCCGGAGACCAATCCGGCGGGCTGAGCTCCACGATGTAGCGCATGGAAAAGCTCGCCTGCCGTGTCGCCTCCCACGCCAGCGAGCTCCACGCGTCACTGCCGTGGAGCACGTGGCCCCACTCGAGCTGAATCAACGCCGCGGTCGAGAATCCGGCGAGCGCGATGGAGCGCAGCGCGCGAGTCAGGAGCCGTTCTTCGGGCGGCGGTCGCAGCAAGACGAGGCAGACGAACGCCGCGGTCACCAACACGATGTAGGCGCTTGTCACCGCCGCGAGACGACCTCCGGTCGCCGTCAGGAACAGCAGCGCCGCGCTGAATGCGCCGAGAATCCCGGCCAATACGTGCGAGCGGCCGGCCGCCCGGCCCGCCGCCCGCTCGCGATCGCCCGCATGCCCGCCTCCCTCAT
>DASZNX010000038.1:0-17833 GCA_035551075.1 Gemmatimonadales bacterium
TTCCGACGCACGACGTACGACGCACGACGCACGGCTTTACCGATCGGGGTCCAGCATGTCCTCGAACCGCATCCAGCGACGATAGAAGTAGAGATCCACGAACCCGGTCGGACCGTTTCGGTTCTTGGAGACAAGCAGCTCGGTTGCTCCGTCGACGCCACCACCCGGGTTGTACATCTCCTCGCGAAAGATGGACAGGATGACATCGGCGTGCTGCTTCGGCGCGCCGAGCACGCCGAAATCGTCCAGCGTCGGTCGGTGATCGGTACGCCCCCGTCCTGGGTTGAAGCCGGGTAACTGCGCCACCACTAGCAAGGCAACCTGTCGGCTGAGTGCGAGGGCCTTGAGGTGGCGCAGCACGAGCGCGGTGTCTTCGTCCTGGGTGGTGCGCTCGCGCGGCGGCGGAACGAGCTGGAGATAATCGACGACCACCAGGCCGATCTGACGGAGCGGATCGAGCCGATCGAATACCGTCTCGAAATCCTCACCCGCGAGCGGCAGGAACGAAACCGGCAAGCCGCGCAGCCGGACCGCCGCCGCGCCAACGCCCGCTCGTGTCTGATCGTTGAGCTTCGCGCCGCGCAGCTCGTCGACTGCGACGCGGCCTTCGATCGCGAGCGCGCGCTCCATCAACCGCTCCTCATTCATCTCCCCCGAGAGATACGCGACACCGAGCGACTGTTGCGCCACGCGCAACGCGATGCCCAGCGCGAGCGCCGATTTGCCGCTGCCGACGTCGCCGCCGAGCAGAATCAAATCGCGCCGGCGCAGCCCACCGCCGAGCAGCTTGTCGAGCGAACCGAATCCGGTGGGAACGGTGTCACCCGTGATCTCGCCGGGACGTTGGGCATCGACCTTCTCGACCAGATTATCGAGCGTCGGGCGCTTCTCGAACTTTCGCGCAGGCGATGGCATGGTCTATAGATGCAATTTGGCGGTACGGGCTGCAACCGTGACGGCCTCTGCCGCCTCGGGCCCGAGCACGTCGCGCGCGGGAGCGGTGAGCTGGCTGAGCACCAACGCGGCGGCATTCGGAGTCGCGCTCTCGAGATGCTGGCGTGCGGCGAGCAGCGCGCGGCGCAATGGGGCGGGCAGCGCGAGACTGCCGAGCCGCGATTCGAGCGCCTGGAGCCGGCGACGATGATTCTTCACGCTCACCGGAAACGGCGGCAGCAGCGCCTCGGCCGCGCGCACTACGAGCCACAGCGCGAAGAGCCCTTCCCGCTGCGGCCCGCGCGCCGCTTCGGCAATCAGACCGACGAGCTGCTCCTCGGCGGGTGTCGTCGCGGGAATGGTCATGCGACGAGTCGTTGGACCGCGGCGGCCACGTCTTCCGGCAGGATGTCGCGCAGGCAGCGGTGATGGCCGAGCGGGCAACGCTCGGTTCCCATGGCGGAGCAGGGCCGGCAATCGATGTCGCGCTCGAGCACGGTCGCGCCGGATCTATAAGGAAAGAAGCCGAACGGCTCGACTGTCGGTCCGAAGAGCGCGACGACTCGTGTGCCGACGCCGGTGGCCATGTGCATCACACCGGTATCGCCCGAGATCAACACTCGCGCGCGCGCAAGACACGCTCCCGTTTCCTGCAGCGAGAATTCTCCGGCCGCATTGATCACCGCTGATCCCAGATTGCCGGCAAGCTCGCGGTCCTCGGCGCCGCCGATGGCCACGAGCGCGTAACCCTGACGTTGCAGCCGCTGGGCGAGTGCCTGCCAATGTTGCATCGGCCACCGCTTGGTCGCATGCGCCGCTCCCGGCGCGAGCGCGGCGAACGGCTGGCGCTCGAGTCCACGATCCACGATCCACCGCGCGATCGTCTCGCGTGCGGCGGGAGCGAGAAAGAATTCCGGAGGTCTGCCGTCGGGCACGACATCGAGCGCGCGCGCGGCTTCGAAATACCGCTCGGCTACCGGCACGTGCCTGCCATAGATGTTGATCTTGGTCGCAATCAGCGTGGTGCGCGCGAGCTTGCGTTTGGAGTAGCCCGACCAGCGGCACGGCACGAGCCAGCGAAGCGCCGTGCTGCGCAGGCTCCCATGCAGGTCCAGCCCATGCGTGGCGCCCAGCGCGCGCAGTCGTTTCGCGAGATCGGTGACTCGCTCGTTGGGCTCGAGCGCCACGACGTCGATGAGATTCGGATTCTCCATCACCAGTGGTAGCATTGCCCGCTTCGTGACGAAGTACAGCTCCGCGTCGGGATGCCGGCGCTTGAGGGCGCGCAAGAGGGGAGTGGTGAGGAGAACATCGCCGATCGAGCTGAACCGGACGCACAGAATGCGCAGCACGCGGCCAATGTAGTCGCGCGTTGCCCGGCTTCGCCAGCCGGACTACCTTCTCTGCGATGCCACGCCCGAAGAGCATTCTCTGGGTCGACGATGAAATCGAAGGCCTCGCTGCCCATCGCCGCTTTCTCGAGCAGCAGGGATTCGCGGTCGCGCAGGCCGCGCACGGCGACGACGCGCTCGCGATGCTGCGGCGCCAGCCCTACAGCATCGTCTTGCTCGATGAGCAGATGCCGGGACGCCGCGGCATCGAGCTGTTGCCCGAAATCCGCGCCATCGATCCGGCCATGGCCGTCGTGATGGTCACGCAAAGCGAAGACGATGGCCTGATGCGCGACGCGATCGGCATCGAAATCGACGACTACCTCGTGAAGCCGGTGCATCCGCGCCAGGTGTTGTCGGTCGTCACGCGGCTGCTCGAGGGCGATCGCATCCGCCAGCAACGCCTCGCGCGTGACTTCGTCACGCGGTTCCGGGAGCTGGAGGGGCGCCGCGGCTCGACGCTGGCATGGCGCGAGTGGATCGAGTTAGTGGCCGAGCTGGCGCGCTGGGAGGTGCGTCTCGCGGCGGCGGACGAGCCGGGACTGTCCGAGGCGCTGCGCACCCTGCAGGAAAGTCTGCGCAAGGATTTCCAGGCGTTCGTCACGCGCCACTATCCTCGTTGGCTCTCCGATCCGGAGCGCGACCGCCCGCCGCTCTCCGTCGATGTCGGCGCCGAGTTTCTCGTCCCCGCGCTGAAGCGGACCGGCCGCGTCCTGTTCATCGTCATCGATTGCCTGCGCCTCGATCAGTGGGAAGTGCTGCGCGACCTGGTCACCCCGTTGTTCGATGTGGAGGAGACGCATTACTACAGCATTCTCCCCACGGCGACGCCGTTTTCCCGCAACGCGATCTTCAGCGGCCTGTTTCCGATGGAGATCGCCGCGCGCCATCCCGAATGGTGGGGTTCGCCATCGGACGATGAGAGCCTCAATGCGCACGAGCCCGAGCTGCTGACCGAGCAGTTGCGCGAGCTGACGGGCGAGACGGTGCCGGTGCGCTACGAGAAACTCTTCACCGCGGCGGACGGGACAGATTTGTTGCGGCGGCTGCCGGCGCATCTGGCGCAGCCCGGCGTGACCGCACTCGTCTTCAACTTCATCGACCAGCTGACCCACGGTCGCTCCGAGAACGCGATCCTCTACGAGGTTGCGCGCGACGCCGACGCCTTGCGGGGCCTTACGAAAACCTGGTTCGAGCGCTCGCCCGTGCTGGCGGCGCTCGAGGAGGCCGAGCGGCGCAGCGTTCCGGTGTTGCTGACGACGGATCACGGCTCGATCCATTGCGATACGCCGGCGACCGTGTTTGCGAAGCGGGATGCGACCGCCAATCTTCGCTACAAGTTTGGTGAGGACCTGCGTGCCGAGGACGCCGAAGCCGCCATCATGGTCGAGGACCTGAAGGCCTTCGGCCTTCCGGCGAAAGGACTCGGCGTGCGCCTCCTGCTCGCGACGGGTGATCGCTTCTTCGTCTATCCGACCAAGCTGCGCGAGTATCAGGCGCGCTATCGCGGCGCATTTCTGCACGGTGGCGCGACGCCGGAAGAGATGATTCTGCCCGTCGCCTTGCTCACGCCTCGCTCCGCGCGATGATGGGCCGCAGCGGTCGACTCCTATCGCTGCTTCGGCCGTACACCCCGCTGTTTGCCGCCACAATTGCCGCGACCGTGATTTCGTCGGTGCTCGACGGCTTCACGTTCGTGCTGCTGATCCCGTTCCTGCGCACGCTGTTCGGCCACGCCGCGCTGCCGGCGGAGGGGGGATCGCAGGTCGAAGCGGTGCTGAACTGGATCGCCGGACCGTTTCTCGCTGCCGGCAGCCCGCAAGTCGCGCTGCGCAACGTGGTCATCGTGCTGCTCGTCGCGCTGCTGCTCAAGAATCTCACTTCGTATCTGGCGTCGATCGGCAGCGTCGCGATTCAGGAAGGCGTGGTGCGCGATCTGCGGGTTCGTCTGTTCCGTCATCTCCAGACGCTGCCGCTCGGCTACTTCCAGCGGACGCGCGGCGGCCAGATCATCGCGCGCATCATCAGCGATACCGATCAGGTGAAGACGGCGGTGAGCGCCGCGCTCGCATCGCTGCTGCAGAACGTGGTCGTGATCGTCGTGTACGTCGTCATCCTGTTCGGACTTTCACCGCGCCTCGCGCTGCTTTCCTTATTACTGGCGCCGGTGCTGCTACTCATCATTCGGCCGATGATCAACCGGCTCCGGCGCCGCTCGCGCGAGCTCGCCACGGAGCGCGGCGAGGTCACGAGCCACGTCGGCGAAATGATCGCGTCCGCCAAACTGGTGCGCGCCTATGTCGCCGAGGCGTTCGAGCTGGGACGATTCCGCGAGCTGGCGGAGCGCTATCGCCGGCGCGTGCTCCGCGCGCAGTACTACTCGAGTCTCACGAGTCCCGTCAGCGAAGTATTTGGCGGCGTGATGATCGTGCTGATTCTGGTGGTCGGGACCCGCCTCGCGCTGGGAACGGGCGGCGCAGGCAGCGCTTCGCTCGATCCCGCCGTGCTGATCACGTTCCTTGCCGTCAGCCTGCGGCTCATGTCGCCCATCAAGTCCGTATCGAACTATCCGGCCGTCATGGCGGCGGCAGTCGCGTCGGCCGAGCGCGTCTTCGAAGTGCTTGACCTTCCGGCAGTCGAAGGTGATCGTCCCGGCGAGACGACGGCGGAATTCAGCGAGCGGATCGAATATCGCGGTGTGTCGTTCGAATACGAGGCCGGCGAGGCGGTGCTGCGCGACGTGGATCTCGAAGTGCGCCGCGGCCAGGTGGTCGCGATCGTGGGACCGTCCGGCGCCGGCAAGACGACGCTGGTCGATCTCCTGCCGCGCTTCTACGAGCCCACGCGCGGCGAAATCCTGATGGATGGCGTGCCGCTGACGAGCTACACCCGCGCGTCGCTGCGGCGCCTGATGGGCATCGTATCGCAGGAGACGGTGCTGCTGAACGACAGCGTGATCGCCAATATCGCCTACGGCCTGAAGGACGTACCGCTCGAGGACGTGCGCGCCGCGGCGCGCGCCGCCAATGCCGACGAGTTCATCATGCGGCTGCCCGAGGGCTACGAAACGCTGCTGGGCGAACGGGGCACGCGGCTCAGCGGCGGTCAGCGCCAACGCATCGCCATCGCGCGCGCGCTGCTGCGCGATCCGCCAATCCTGATCCTCGACGAGGCGACCAGCGCGCTCGATACCGAGTCCGAGCGGCTCGTGCAGGAGGCGATCAACCGCCTCATGCAGCACCGCACGGTGTTCGTCATCGCGCACCGGCTCGCGACCGTGCAGCATGCCGATTTCATCGTGGTGCTCGCGGAAGGGCGGATCGTGGAGCGTGGTACGCACGGCGACCTGCTTACCGCCGATGGTTTGTACCGGCGGCTCTACAACCTGCAATTCCGGGCCTGACGTGCTGTCCGGCTTCACGCTCGTCCGCAACGCCGTCAAACTCGACTTCCCGATCGTCCCCGCGATTCGATCGGTGCTGGAAGTGTGCGACGAGGTCGTCGTCAACGTCGGCAAATCGGAAGACGAAACGCGCGATCTCGTCGCATCGATCGACGACCCGCGCGTCCGGATTCTCGACACCGAGTGGGATTTCAGTAAGAAAAACATCATGCTCGCGATCGAGACGCAGCGCGCCATGGACGCCTGCCGCGGCTCGTGGGGCATCTATATCCAGGCCGATGAAGTCCTGCACGAGCGCGGCGCGCAGATTCTAAAAGAGAAAGTCGCCGAGTGGGACCGGGACGAGCGGGTGGAAGGCCTGCTGGTGAAATACCTGCACCTCTACGGCGGCTTCGATCGCATCGCCACGAGCCGGGTGTGGTATCGCCGCGAGGTGCGCTGCATCCGCCTCGGCAAGGACATCCGACCGCATCGGGGTGCGCAAGGATTCCGCGTCGGTCCCGAGTACCGGAAGATCCGCGCCCGCCCGACCGATGCCGTGATGTTCCACTACGGCTGGGCCCGCCCGGCGGCGGCGATCCGCGAAAAGCGCGAGATCTCGAAAACGATCTATCCGTGGGGCAAGGAGCGCTTTGAGAAAGAGCTGGCCGGCGCGGGGCACCTCGATTGGATTCCACTGCTGAAGCCCTTCACCGGAACTCATCCCCGGGCAGCCGCGGACTGGATTCGCGCGCGCGCGCATGATCCGGACCGCGTCGTCGGTCCGCGCAGTCTGAAGCTCAGACATCTGCGCCTCTACATCTCCGACTGGATCGAGCGACTGACGGGAGCGCGGCTCTTCGAGTATCGGAACTACAAAGTCGTATAGACGGCGGCCGTGCGCGCTTTGTTGTGCCGCGGGTTGATGGCGTGCGCAATCCGGTCGGCGAGACTCGGCGTGATGACTGTCAGGAGCGTGAGCGTGCGATGCAACCGCTCACCCAGGAGTTTGCTGTCGGCGTCGGGGTCGTCACTGTAGAGAATCACGTAATTGATCACCGATCCGGTGTCCCTCACCCACTGCGCCGTGAACACCGCCGTATCCCGCCGCTCGAGGACGGCGAGCAGAGGCCGCGGGCGGCCGAGGTAGTACTCCGGGACGTGGAATGTCTCGTTGTACTGACCAACCAGGACTCCGGTCGCATCGTGCCGGCGAAACACGTACAGCAGCGGCGCTACGCGATCCTTCTTTGAAAAGCTGAAGGTCAGCAGGACAAGCAGGACGCCGTTCACCGCCCAGAAATACCACCACATCCCGCGATAGACCCGCTCACTCTTCAGTCGCGCGGCAAGCCAGGGCAATCCAGCCGCGATGAGAATGAAGAGCACGGGGAGGATCGGCAGCAGGAATCGCTCCTGTTTGTTTGCAATCAAGCTATGACTCACCAGGAACGCGAGCGCGGTGAGGCCGAACAGCGGCAGCCGCCTACCACCGTCCACAGAGGCCGCGAGCAGCGCAATCGAGGCCGGGGGAATGAGCGCGGCGAGGAGCGTGAGGACGTACAGCCAGGGAGCCCCGCGGGGATATCCTTCGGACTCCGTCATCAACCGTTGCGGCTCGAGCACCGCTCCCATGCGGTGGATGAACGAGTACCCCCATTCATGGTTGACGATCGCATTGCTATAGCCTTGCAGCACGATCACCGCCGCGAGACCGCCCAGAAACGTCAGTTTCACGGATAGCCCTGCGGAGCGAAGCAGAATCAGCACAACGAAGACGCCGGCAAAAGCGAGCAACGGCAAGCGGAGAATCAGGGCAGTTCCCAGAGCTGCGCCGGCAAGGGCACCCCAGCCGGCCGGCCGCTTGTCACTCCCTTCAGCACGCTGCCACCACCAGCACGCCGCGAGCAGCGGTACCTGACACACGGATTCTTCCAGCTGATGTACAGCGGTCACCGGCATCGCGAAGAACGCGGCGGCGAGCAACCCGCCGAGCTCGGCGGCGTTGCGTCCGGATGAGCGTTCGAGGATGCGATAGACGAAATAGACGACCAATAAAGAGTATGCGCCCTGGAGGAGTCGGATGATCAGCATCTCGACGCCGGGGTCCGTGATGCCGAGACTCCGCGACGCCGCCATCACGCCACCGAGACTAGCGGGAAAAAGGACCGACCGCGCGTATGTGGACGGCAAAGCCGCGCCTCGCGCGATTTGATCGGCTGCGTTGATGACAACGTGATGGTCGTCGCTGGCGAGGAATCCTTGACTGAAGACTGCCGCCAGCAACCGCAGCAGCCCCGCGAGGATGAGCACGCGCTTCAACGAGCGGTCTATTTCAGCTCGCCCTGTTGCACCATCTGCTGGTACCGGCGCACATACGCCTCCGCCATCGTCAGGTGAGTGAACAGACGCTCCGCGTGCTCGCGGCAGGCGCGCGGATCGAGCGTCGTCACTTTATCTCCCGCGCTGATCAACTCGTCCAGGGTGTCACGCAACACGCCGACCGCCGGCGAGACGATTTCGGGCAGCGCGCCGCGGCGCGTGCCCAGCACCGGAGTTCCCGAGAAGAGCGCCTCGATCGTCGGCAGGCCGAACGGCTCGTCCCACTGCGCGGGCATCCACAGACACCGCGCGCGGGCGAGAAGCACCGCCTTGCGTTTGCCACCGACTTCGCCGACGTACTTCACGGCGCCCGTGAAGCTTGGCCGCCAGCCGCCCGCAATGATCAAGCGTCGGCCGGTGCGTTTGGCGGCCTCCACGGCCCACTGATAGCCGCGGTCGCTATGCAGTTTGCCGAGGAACAGATCCCACTGCTCTTTGCGCGCGCGAAAGATGTATTCGGCGGGATCGAGCCCGTTGTAGACGAAAACCGTGCTCCCATGTCGTCTGGCATGGTCGCGCGAGAGAAAAATCGCGTTGGGGGGGAGGGAACTGCCCGGCTTCCAGTTCCCGTGCAGCGTTTGCACGAAGGGCACGCCTTTCGGGCCCTGTTTGATCGGATAATGCGCATGGAGGATGTCGGCGTCGTCGGGGATGAATCGTCGCAAGTCGGCGTTGGCATCCTTCAACGTCCGTGGCGCGACCTCCACGATCCTGGATGCCTCGGCGACTTTCGTTCCCGGTTGGGCGAGCACGGTGACGCGATGGCCCAGGGTCGCGAGGCCGCGCACCAGCGCGACGACGACGCGCTGCGGGCCGCCGTAGCCTTCGACCGGAAGCCGGTGATGGGACGCGACTACGACGTGCATCAGCGTCCCAGTATAACTAGCTTGGCTGCTTCATGAGGGCCATCATCACCGCCGCCGGACGGGGAAGCCGGCTGGCCAGCTCCTCCGAGGACGCTCCCAAGACCCTGCTTCCGTGCGGGAGCGAGACGATCCTCGCGACGATCATGCGAAACTTTGCCACCGCGGGAATCGCGGAATTCATCGTCGTCGTCGGGTTTCAAGGGGAGACCATCGTCGAATACCTCGCCGCGCGCGCGAATTTGGGCTTCGCGGTCACGATTGTGAGAAATGCGGAATGGCGGCGCGGCAACGGAATTTCGGTGCATCGCGCAAGCACGGTCCTGGGCCCGGACGAAGAGGTTCTCCTCTCCATGGCGGATCACCTGGTTTCCCCCGACGCGCTGCGATCCATGATCACCGCGCCACCGGGCCGCAATCGGCTGCTCGTAGACTCCCGCATCGCGCTGGTGCACGACCTGGATGACGCCACGAAGGTCAGGGTCGACGGCAAGCAGATAACGCAGATCGGAAAAGAGATCGCGGAGTTCAACGCCGTGGATTGCGGGATTTTTCGTCTCACGCCTCGGTACTTCGAAGCCATGGGCCGACAAATCGCGCGGGGTCATGAAAGTATTACTGAAGGCGTGCGCGAGCTGATTGCCGCTGAAGATTTCGAGGCTGTGCCGATTCCCCCCTCCAGCAATTGGATTGATATCGACACCGCGGCCGCGTACGAGCATGCCGTTGCCAACCTCGCGCGGTATACGCGGGACGGCACCGCATCAGTCCGCGGATGACACGCCGCCGGCTGCTCTTCAAAATCGGATTCGTGTACCACAAGGCGGCGTTCGATCCGGTGATCGAGTTGTTTCGTGACGATGACCGCTACGACGTCTTCTTTTCCCTCGACGAAGAACGTGTCCGGCGCTTTTTCCTCAATTTCCGCTATCGCCCACCCATCGTGGATGAGTGGATTCGCCAGGGGTACCGGTTCACGGACGAGAAGCGGGGCTTCGACGTCGTCATTGCGGGCGATACGGTCCGGGATGCCACGGCGTATGGCCGGACTTTGCTTTGCTTCTTAAATCACGGAACCGGGATCAAGAATCTCCTGTATCGCAACCTCTCCAACCATCTCGCTACCCGGTATCAGATTTTCGTGGAAGGCGCGTACCGCGTGCAGCGGATCAAGGAATCCGGTTTTCAGGGAAGCAGCGAAGTGCATCTGGTTGGTTTGCCGAAATTGGACTGGTACTTCCAGGGTCGGTATGGCGATCGCGCGGGACTGCTGCGTCGCTGGGGGCTCGATCCCGACAAATCCACCGTGCTCTTTGCGCCCACCTACAAACCGACGTGCATGTACGAAATCAAAGACGCGATCTTCACCGCGACCGAGCACCGCTACAACCTAATCGTCAAGCTTCATCACTACAGTTGGATGGGAAAGTATGCCCCGCACCGGCAGCATCGAATTTTCGAGCGGCGGGTCAAACGCTACCCGCATAGCGTTCTGCTGCCGCCGAGCGAGTACAACATCGTGCCCTACATGGCTGCCGCCGATAGCCTGATCAGCGAAGCGTCCAGCACCGTGTTCGATTTCCTGGCCCTCGGCAAGACCGGAATCATCTACAACCTGCCCTCAGATCGGCTGCTGCATAGCGATGGCCAACCGCTGCTGACCGAAGACAACCGGGGATTCTTGAAAGGCGCGTTCGTGCATGTCGATGCTCCCGACCGCCTGGGCGAAGCGATCGAGCAGGCGTTGCACCCGACCGCGGCCATGCGGCAAGCGGCCGACGAGCAACGCGCCTACTACTTCCACGCACTCGATGGCCACGCCAGCCGGCGGCTCAAGGACCGGATCGAGCAGCTGCTGGCCGAGGGAGGCCACGAGAATCTCCCATGACGGTGACGTCCTCGTTAACGTTGGGATCATGCCTGCTCCAGTGCCGCTCACCGTGGTGATTCCGACGCTCAACGAAGCGAATCAGATCGGCGACTGTGTCCACGGCCTCTCGTGGGCGGGTGAAGTGATCGTGGTGGATGCGGGATCGAAGGATGGCACGGTGGCGAGCGCGCGAGCGGCCGGGGCGCGCGTGTTGGACAATGCCGAGCCAGGCATCG
The DNA here is from genome assembly GCA_035551075.1 of Gemmatimonadales bacterium. Lineage (GTDB taxonomy): Bacteria > Gemmatimonadota > Gemmatimonadetes > Gemmatimonadales > GWC2-71-9 > 20CM-2-65-7. The sequence continues at coordinate 11,058 of DASZNX010000038.1, forward strand.
CGGCCCAGCGGAACGCCGGCATCTCAGCGGCGAAGCACGAATGGGTGTTCGCCCTCGACGCCGACGAGCGCGTCGGTCCCGCCCTCGCCGCCGAGTTGGGTGAGGTCGTGCGGGCACCGCGGCACCCGGCTTATCGGGTGAAGCGCCGCAACGTGTTTCATGGCGAGGTGCTACGCCGGGGCCACTGGGGGAATGATTGGGTCCTGCGGCTGTTTCGCCGCGGCGACGGAGAGGGGAAGGGGCGGCGCTTCGGGGGAAAGGCGGCGCATCCCGGACTCGAGTTGTCGGCCTCAGAGGCCGCGGCCATCGGCGCCCTGACCAATGAGCTGGACCATACGCCCTACAGGGACCTGAGCCATCACCTCGAGAAAATCGTCCTGTACAGCCGAATGAGCGCGGCCGAGCTCGCCGCCCAGGGCCGGCGCGCGTCATTCAGCGACGTGGCTTTGCGGCCGACCTTCCGATTCTTGCGTGACTACATCCTGCACCGCAGCCTCCTGGATGGTCGCCTCGGCGTCATTCATGCTGGGATGAGTGCGGCGTCCGTGTTCTTTAAGTATGCTTTTCTCTGGGAGCACGAACGGAGGGGACGTGGCTAAGACCTTTCTGCTGACCGGCGAATTCCCGCCGATGCAGACCGGCATCGCCCGGATGATGGGCGAAGTCACCCGCCGTTATCCGCGCGGCGAGCTGCTCGTTTCGACCGGCCAGCATCGCGATTCGCAGGATTCCGATGTGCGATTCAGCGGTGCGGTGGTCGATCGCCTGCCGGTGCCGAGCAAGGCGCTCCGCAATCTCGCCGGCCTGCTGTTTTGGTCGCGCCGCGTCGCAACGCTGGCGCGCCAGCACAAGCCGCGCTTCGCCTGGTGTGATTCGATCCGGCCCTGCACCTATCCCGCCAAATGGGTGCACGAGCGCGTCGGCACGAAGTACGGCGTCTTCGTCCATGGCGGCGATCTGCTGAAAGAGCTGCACGCCATCCACCACTCACGCTTCGCGCGCAAAACCGCAAAAGCGCTGTTCGGCTCGGCGGTCGCTGTCGTGGCGAACAGTCAGTGGACACGCGAGCAGGCGCAGACCGTGTTACGCGAGCTGGGACTCGATCCGCTCGCCGAACACGTGAAGCTCGTGCCTCTCGGCACCGATCCCGAGCAGTTCCGCCCGGGGTTGGATACGCGGACCGTCCGCGCGCGTTATGGGCTGAACGGCGGCGGTGCCTGGTTGCTGACGGTCGCGCGGCTCGAGCCATACAAGGGTGTCGACATGGCGCTGAAGGCGGTCGCGCAATGCCGCCGGGACGGCCTCGATGTCAGCTATCTGGTAGTCGGCAGCGGCAAACAGCGGAAGACGTACGAGAAACTGGCCGGCGAGCTAAGCATTGCGGATCACGTTCGCTTTGTCGGCAACGTGCCCGAGGCCGAGCTACCTGCCGTGTTCAACATCGCGACGGCGTACGTCGGAGTGTCGCGCCGCGCCGATGGCTCGCGGGTCGAAGGCTTCGGCGTCGCGCTCGCGGAAGCGAGCGCGTGCGGGCTGCCCGTGATCGCGGGGCAATCGGGCGGATTGGCGGAAGCGGTGCAGGATGGCGAGACGGGCCTCGTCGTCGATCCCGGCGAGCCTGCGGCAGTCGCCGACGCAATCAAGCGGCTCGTGGGCGATCAGCTGCTCGCGCGGCGTCTCGGGCAGGCAGGCCGCAAGTCGATCGAGACCTACTACAACTGGGATCGTGTGATTCGAGATTTGAGAGACATCGAGGCACAAGTTTCGGTAACGACACCCTAAACCGTATGGTCGGGATCAGCCGGACCTGAGCATCTCGGTCTCCTGCGCCGCCGGCCGCGCGATGATCGCGTACGTCGGGCAATGGCGGATGTAGCCGCCATCCAGCGGTGACCACTCCTGCTCCGGCTGTGTGACGACAGCCTTGCGTTCCGAATCGAGCACGAATAAGCCTTGCGGGCCGTGCACCAGGCAGGTCCCGCAGCCGATGCAACGCTCCCGTTCGACACGCACGATGACGCGTCGCTTGGGGTAGATGCCCACATCGTCGGGGTCGGGCCACTCATCAGGACGATCGAGCGCGGTGCTCGTCGCGCGGTATCCCTCCTCGACTTCCTCTCGCAGGTGATCGAAGGAAAACATCGTCACGTGCTCGACGCGGGGCTCGATGTAGTAGACCGGCGGCGTCGTCCACGTGCGGACGCGCTGCTCGAGCAGCGTCTCCATCAGGATTTCCGTCGCCCGCGCAAACACGCCCGCAAATCCTTCCTCCTGCGCGTCGGCCGTGAGCACGCTCGACGCCGACACGTCCACGGCGATGATCATTTCGGGACCGAGCGCGCGGGCGGCATCGAAGGGGACGTTCGCCACGACCGCGCCGTCGACGTAAAAGCGCCCCCCGATTTCGTGCGGCGGGAAATAGCCGGGGAGGGCGCACGATGCGAACACCGCATCGGCAACGCGAATGTCGTCGAGGCCGGGAAGACCCCAGAAGACCTGCATGCCGGAATTCAGGTCTACCGTGTTGATGATGACGGGGGGATCGAGCTGGGAAAAGGTGAGGTCGCCGACGGTCCGCGCGATGAGATGCTCGAGCGGCTCGCGCCGGAAGAGCGCCGGCGATCGCATGCGCTTGAACGCCATGTCGGCGTGCGCGACGGCGAACACGTCCTTGCGCTTCAGGGAGAGCGCGACCTCCCGGAGCTTGGCGATCCCCATCCCGCCGGCCCAGGCGGCGCCGACCAGCGCGCCGACGCTCGATCCGATGATCCGCGTGGGCCGGTGACCGCGCTCGAGCAGCGCCTGAAGCACGCCGATATGGGCGAGCCCCTTCATCCCGCCGCCGCCCAGCACGAGGGTGAACGGTGTTTCGCGTTTCACAGCACTATCCGCTTGCCCGGGGGGTTGAGTCCCGAGTAACGTAGTCGAGACCCCCATGGCGGCGCCACTATTTTGGACCCGATTCGCGCGTGACCCCTGGGCCCGCGTGGGCCTGGGATTAGTCGGAATCCTCGCCGTGATCGCGCTGCTCGCGCCGTGGCTCGCGCCGGGCGATCCGTTTCGCGGCGATCTCGCCGCGAGTTTGCAGCCTCCATCTCATGCCTTTCTGCTTGGTAGTGACGCCCAGGGCCGGGACGTCTTCTCGCGCGTGCTGTACGGGGCGCGTCTCTCGCTGGCGGTCGGACTCATCAGCCAGAGCATTGCGCTCGCGCTCGGCCTCACGCTCGGACTGCTCGCCGGCTTCTATGGCCGTTGGGTGGACGGCGCGATCATGCGCGTCGCCGACGTCACCCTCGCCTTTCCTTCACTCCTGTTGCTGATCGCGATCGCTGCAGCCGTAAAGCCGTCGCTGCCCGTCGTCTTTGTCGTCATCGGAATCGTCGGCTGGGCGGGCATGGCCCGCCTCGTCCGCGGCCAGGTGCTGCTCGCGCGCGGCCTCGAGTACGTGCAGGCCGCCCGCGCGCTCGGCGCGTCCGATGCCCGGATCATCGGACGCCATTTGCTGCCCAACGTTGTCGCGCCCGTGATAGTTGCGGCGACACTCGGCATCGGCGGCGCGATTATGGCGGAAGCCGCGTTGTCGTTCATCGGCCTGGGCGCGCAGCCGCCCACGCCATCGTGGGGCGCGATGGTCGCCGAAGGCCGCGATCTGCTGCGGGTCGCGCCGTGGGTGTCAATTGCACCCGGTGTGGCGATTGGACTCGCGGTGTTAGGACTCAACCTCCTCGGCGACGGCCTCCGTGACGCGCTCGATGTGCACGGATTGGGCCGCGGAGCTCGAGGCCTGACCGCATGACCGACATCGCTTATCACCCGACCCACGTCCGCGCGCTCCGCGAGACGTTCAAGGCGCTGCGCACGGCGGAATTTCCGTGGACCGCCGACACGACGTACTTGAACAACGCTTCCACTGGCCCGATTCCCGAGCGCACCAGACGCGCGATTGACGAATTCACTTCGAAACGCACCGCACCACACTTGCTGCCCGATCGCGAGCTGCTCGCCGGGCTGGCTGCCGCCCGCCTCGGAATTGCCCAGCTCATCAATGCAGACCCCTCCGAGATCGCGCTCGCCACAAACACGGGGTTCGGCTTGCATCTCGCCGCGCGCGCGTTGCCGCTCAAAGCCGGGGACATCGTGCTGCTGTCGGACAAGGAGTTTCCCGCCAACGTATACCCGTGGCTGATGTTGCGCGATGAGGGAATCACCGTCGAGATGGCGCGCTGCACGCCGCAAGGCTGGCCCGACGAAGACTTTTTGTTGGAGCGCCTCCGCGATCCGCGGGTCCGGGTACTCGCCGTGTCGTTCGTCCAATTCTCGAACGGCTATCGAGCCGATCTGAACAAGCTCGGCGCGGCCTGCCGCGCGAATGGGACTTATCTGGTCGTGGATGGGATTCAGGGCATTGGAAACTCTGTCTTCGACGTGACCGAGACGCCGGTCGACATCCTGGCATGCGGCGGTCAGAAGTGGCTGCTGTCGCCGTGGGGATCGGGGTTTGTTTACGTACGTAAGGCGCTCATCGCGGAGCTCGAACCCAAGATCACGGGGTGGATGGCGTTCGAGGGAACAGACGACTTCTCGCGTCTCACGGAATACAATCCCACGTTCCGTTCCGACGCGCGCCGCTTCGAGATGATCACGCTGCCGTATCAGGATTTCGTGGGCATGACCGCGTCGCTGCAGCTCCTGCTCGAGATCGGCGTGCGGGATATCGCCGAAGTGACCCGCGCGGCACACGAGCCGGTCGTGAAGTGGGCGCGCGAGAATGGCGTGCGCATCGCCTCACCCGTAGAGAATGGGCACCGCTCGGCGATTCTGTGCGTCGCGCCCGCCAAACCGGTCGAGGCTTACCACGGCCTGAAGCGCGCGCGCGTGGTGTGCAGCCTGCGTGAAGGCGCAATCCGGCTTTCGCCGCATTGCTATAACACGGTTGAAGAAATGGAAAAGGTGATTGATGTACTGGAGGACTTAGAGTAGGCACGTCGGCACGTCGGCACGTCGGCACGTCGGCACGTGCCACTCGTGCCACTCGTGCCATTCGTGCCATTCGTGCTAGAGCATCGGTATCCTTGCAGGCATCGCCTCCCGATGTCGATCCACCCACCATGCCAATAGTACGAACAGCCATCCGAAAATGATTGCGCCGATCGCGAGTGCGCTGACGTCCGTCGGTGTCGGGCTCTTGATCGATGCGACGTACGAGATCGCGAGCAGAGCAACGAGACTCCAGAATCCCCAGCGGCCGATCCCGTCACGCGCCCGCGTGGCGCCCACGTACATCGCGACGCCGATGAGCAGCATGACGCTCTCCACGACAATCGTCGCGGTCGCCGAATTCCACAGCCCGAGGCCGACCTGCGGGCCGCCCGGGTAGATCGGCATGTCGGGACGATGGGCGATGAAGTCGAGGACCCAGTGACTCAAAACGAGTAGGCCCACGACGAGTGCGCCACCTTTGTTGCCCGTCCGGACGCGATACAGGTAGCCGAACAGCGCGCCCCACACGAGCAGCATGAAGAGGCTGTGCGAGTACGGATAGTCATCGAACCAAGCGACGAGGAACGAGTTGGTATTCGGGATCGTGTGAACGTGTTCCCATCCGAGTAGCAAAAAGATCGGCCACAACAGATCGGCGAGCTGCGCCGCGACAAACAGCGTGCCGAGACTCGTTCGAGGCGCGGCCTTCTTGGCTGCGAGACCGAGCGCGTAATGACCGATGAACATGGTGAGTATCTACCTCCGCATCAGCTTCTTCAGCAGCTGAATCTGTCCTGCGTGATATAAGTCGTGCGACGCAATGCCATACACCTCAGCCTTGATTGACCAGCGCGAATGCCAGCCACGGTGGCCGAGGTCGCGGAGGCTCAAGCTTGCGATCGCGCGGCGGAGCAACCGGTGTTGCTCGTCGAGGAGCGCGCGATCCCGTCTCCACGCGGCCTCGTTCGCCGGGCGGGGCGGTGCGAACCAGTTGTGGCCTTCGCGCGGAAACGCGATCGCGGAGTCGCGCAGCAGACGCCGGCGCACGATGCACTTCCAATACGCCGTATGCAGCACGAGATCCCAAATGCAGTGTCGGCCTCTGGCCGGACGCCACAGCGCCGCGCGCGGGCTGATTCCGCGAAACGAGCCCTTGAGCGGCGTCCCGTGCCAGGCGGGCGCCGTGTAGGCCTGATCGTAGACTTCGAGCAGGAGGCGTACTGCCTGGTCCACGCTCAGCCTCCGCGCCGCAGCAGCGCGTATTCCTTCTTCCCTTTTCGCAGCAGCAAATTGCGGCCGCCGATCCAGTCTCCCGAGGCGATCGTCCGCCCGACATCGTCGATGCGCTGCTGGTTGACGTAGATGCCGCCCTGCTCGATGCTGCGTCGTGCTTCGCTCTTGGATTTGGCGAGGCCCGAACGCGCGACGAGATCCACGAGCGGCATGTCGGTGCTCCCTTCGATCGTGACCGTGGGGATCTCACCGGCCAGGACTTCGAAGACCTGCGGGTGGACCTCCGCTTGCTCATCGCCGAAGAGGATGGCGGACGCCGCCCGCACGCCATCCGTGACGCTGGCGCCGTGCACGAGTGCGGTGACCGTCGCGGCGAGCACGCGCTGAGCGGACCGCTGGGCGGGATTGGCGCGCTGCTGCGCCATGATGTCCGTGATCTCCTGCTCCCCGAGATGCGTGAACAGCTTGAGATACGATTCGACGTCGCGATCGTCGGTGTTGATCCAGAACTGATAAAACTTGTACGGTGACGTGAGCGCGGGATCGAGGTAGATCGCGCCCTC
>DASZNX010000039.1:0-2357 GCA_035551075.1 Gemmatimonadales bacterium
GGGGCGTTAGGCGACTACAGCGCGAGCACGCATCTGCAGGGTGAGGTGCTCGGCACGATGCTCGACTTCATTGTGCGGGATGCCACAGCGGGGCGGCGCTCGATGGATGACGTCATGCGCGTCCTCTTCGATTCCAGCGCGACGACTCGCATCGATGGACGGACCGTCGAGCGAGTCGTCGAGCATGTTTGCGCGTGCGATGTCACGCCGTTTTTCGATGCCTATGTGCGGGGTGCCGGTACGCTCGAGTACAATCGCTATCTCGGCCTCATGGGCTTGCGCGCGAGCGTGACGTGGGAGCCTGCTGTGTACAATGGAGAGCCGGAACGCGACCTGCGCATTTTCGGCTGGGAGCCGGCTGACGGCGGCGTCCGGCTCGTGATCACATCTCCGGCGAGCATCTGGGGAAAAGCAGGGCTGCACAGCGGCGATCGCGTGACTGCAATGGATGGCGCTGCGGTGACAACATGGGCCGATCTACGCGCGCGGCTGCAACGTCTGCGGATGGGGGATACTGTCCACATCGCGATTCAGCGCGCTGGCGGCTCCGATCCCTTCACAACGACCGTGGTAGTGAGCGGCTTCGAGCGTCCAGTGACACACATCGCGGGAGATCTCAACGCCACAGGAAAAGCCTGGGTCGACGGTCGTTAGCGCGGCGTGGCGTGTTTGTCCACGTCCTGCGGCACTGTCGGGCGCTCGGTCGTTCGCCGCAGCTCGCGAAATGCCCCGATGACTGTCAGCACAGCCTGACTCGTTTCGCCGCGACGTGAGAGGAGCTCGAGTCCAAACGGCAGGCTGAACCCGGCGATCCTCACCGCCACGGTTCCGACCGGCGAGCGATCGAGCTGCGAGTGGAACCCCACCGTCCAACCTTTTCCCTGAGCCGCGAGCGCCCATACGGTCTGCAAGGCGTCGTACGTTGCATCGACACGCGGCCGCAGCCCGAGCGCCGCGAGCGCCCCGTGCACGCGATCGTAGAACGCGGGATGCAGCGACCGATCCATAAAGAGGAAGGGCACGTCGGCGAGCTGCTGGGGTTCGATCTCCTGCCGGGCCGCAAGCGGGTGACCGAGTGCGAGCAGTGCCGTATCGAGGCGGTCGTTCACCAGGCGAGTCGCCACGATGCGATCGCCGCGGTTCCATCCGGGCGTCGGCAGCGCATGCGCGAGCCCCAGATCGATGTCCGCGTTGGCGAGTGCGCTGCGTTGCTCGGGTGTCGTCATCTCCTGCACCACCAGGTCTATATCCGGATGGCGGTCCGCGCACCGCTCGATGACGCGCGCGAGCAGTGAGCTGGATGCGGCGGTTGCGACGGTCCCGATCACGCAGCGCCCCTCGATGCGGCGTTTCGCGCGACTCACCTCGCGGATCAGCTGGTCGGCCGCCGCGAGCAATGCCGGCGTATCGGTCGCGAGCGTCACGCCCGCTGGAGTGAGCGAGACGCCGCGCGCCGATCGCTCGAGCAGCGTGGCTCCCAACGCGTGCTCGAGCTCCCGCAGCTGGCGCGACAACGCCGGCTGGCTGATGCCGAGGCGGTGTGCCGCCCGGCCGATCGAATGGGCCGTCGCCACCGACGTGAGGGCGCGCAGATATCGAAGCGTGATCCCGGAAGGCACCGTGCCCCGGGGGCGTTGCGCGCGGACCGGCCTAGGCAGCGGCGGCAGTGCGGGGGACTCGGCGTCGCGTACTTCCGAATCGGGATAGCCTCGCGCGACCTCGAGTATGCGGCGCAGCACTGTCAGCACGACCGGCCGGCGCTCCGTCCGCCGCCACACCGCGATGACGGCGACCGGAACCGACACTCCCTCGATACTCAGGACCACCGTACCCTCGGGTGGTGCGCTCGCCCGCGAGCGGGTGATCAGGGTCCACCCGCGCTCGGCGGCGACGGCCATATGGGGAGCGGTGAGGTCGCCCTCGAGCGCGATCAGTGGCGAGCGCAAACCGGCGCGCGCGAGCGTCTGCGCGACGCGATCGCGCACCGCGGTCGACGCATTGTCGAGCCCGAACACGAAGGGGAGCCCGCTGAGATCCGCGAGTGTGACGGAATCGCGCGTTGCAAGCGGATGATGCCACGGCACAATGACGCGGTCCAGCGTCTCGACCCACAGCCGCTGGGCCTGCAGCTCCGCCGGCAATGCGCTCTCGACACCGACACCAAGGTCCGCGCGGCCGTCGGCAACGGCTGCGGCTGGACCGGGCTGCTCGAAATCCAGCACGACGAGTGCGATCTCGGGAGCATCGCTACGGAGCGATTCCTGGACGTCGGTGGGAAAGCCGCGCGCGACGGCGCCGCGCGTCGCAGCCAGCAGCACACGCCCGCGACGGCCCAATGCCGCAGCCTCCACGCGGTC
>DASZNX010000040.1:0-14976 GCA_035551075.1 Gemmatimonadales bacterium
ATGGACGAAGGCGCGTTCGTGTTGGACTACTTCACTCCGGGAGGCACGGCGCTGGCAGAGACCGATCGTGAGGTGGGGATCGCGGAACGTATTCTCGCCGCCACGCCGGAAATCGCCGGCACATCGCGACGCACTGGCGCCGAGCTCGGGCTATTCGCCACGGCGCAGAATACGGGTGATATCGTCGCGCGGCTCAAGCCGTCGAACCGGCGGTCGCGGGACATTTTTGCGGTGATGGACGACGTCCGCGAGCAGATCAACGCGGCGGTGCCCCGGCTGCACATCGAATTCGTTCAGATCCTCTCGGATGTGATCAACGATCTGGCCGGCGCGGCACGGCCCGTCGAGATCAAGCTATTCGGCGAGCGGCTGGATTCGCTGGAGGCCTACGCGCGGCGGTTGGAGCCGCCGCTCGACAGCATCGAGGGCCTGGAGGATCTCTACAATGGCGTGAGCGAGCCGTCGCCCGAGTTGCTAATGCGCGTGAACCAGGCAGAAGCCGATCGTGTGGGACTCACGCCCGAGGATGTTGGGAACGCGGTCAGCGCGGCACTTCTCGGGACGCCCGCAGGCGAGATACGCAGCGAGGATCGCCCTGTCGCCGTGCGCGTGCGTGCGCCTGATTCGGTGCGTTTCGATCCGCTGCGGTTACGCGAGCTCCCAATCGCTTCAGGCGCTGGCGGAGCCACACCCCTCGGGAGTCTCGTCTCCTTCACGCCTGCCGAGTCGCGCATGAATCTCGAGCGCGAGAATCAGCAACAGATGATCGCGATTACGGCGGACGTCGGCGAACGCTCGTTGGGCGGCATAATGGGCGACGTGCGGCGCGTGCTCGCCGCGCAGCCACCGCCAGGCGGGATCCGCGTCGTGCTGGGCGGCCAGTACGAAGGGCAACAGGAGGCATTTCGTGCGCTCCTCCTCGTTCTGTTTCTCGCGGTCGTGAGTGTGTGCGCGGTCATGGTCGTGCAGTTCGAGTCGTTCGTCGAGCCCTTGGTTGTGCTCCTCGTTGCGCCGGTGTCATTCGTGGGCGCGCTCATTCTGTTACTCATCACCGGGACCGCGCTCAACGTCGCGTCGTTCATGGGGTTGATCCTGCTGGTGGGTCTGATCGTGAAGAACGGCATCATCCTGCTCGACTTCACGCGACTGCGGATGCGTAACGAAGGCGTAACGCTCGATACGGCAATTCGAGACGCCGCGCGGGTGCGACTCCGGCCGATCCTGATGACGACGCTTTGCACCCTCTTTGGCTTGCTGCCACTGGGTCTGGGCATCGGCGCCGGCAGTGAGCTGCAGCGCCCGCTGGCGCTGGCGGTCATCGGAGGGTTAGTCCTATCTACCCCGATCACGCTGTTCGTGGTTCCGACCCTGCTTGTCGCGGTGCGCGGGCGTGACTACCGCCTGAAGTGACCATCCTGAGAGTGCGGTGGTCTCAAAAGGCGACACCACCACCCTCATACCTGGAGTTTGTAACCATGCGTTTGCTCAACACCATTACCCTCGTTGCGGCCCTGTCCCTTCTGGCGGGAACCGCCAATCTCTCAGCGCAGACCCCAACGCGCCAAGTCCCGGACAGTCTGGTCGGGAAGGCCAAGGTCAGTGAAGACTCGGCTCGCGCGATCGCGCTGAAGCGCGTTCCCGGCACCGTCGAGGGCGTCAAGCTGTACGAAAAGAACGGCAAGCTGGATTGGGTATTCGGCATCATGCCGAACGGCAAGAAGCACGCGGAGCGAGTCACGATCAGCGCGTCGACCGGCCACGTTGTGTCGGTGTCGTCGGGCTCGTCTAAAAAGAAGCCAGCAACTCAGCGTTAGTTTTCGCGCGTTTCATCTGCTGCAGTAGCGATTGCATCGCCTGCTCCGGCGGCAGCCCCACGAGGGCCCGCCGGAGCTTCTGTTTTGCCTCGATCGTCCTCGCGTCGGCGAGCAGCTCTTCGCGACGCGTGCCGCTCGCCGCGATGTCCACGGCGGGATAGATCCGGCGGTCCGCGAGGTCGCGTGTCAGCCGCAACTCGGCGTTGCCCGTCCCCTTGAACTCCTCGAAAATGATGTCATCCATCCGGCTCTCGGTTTCGACGAGCGCCGTTGCGATCACGGTGAGCGAGCCGCCGTTCGGCGCGGGTACGGCGCGCGCGGCTCCGAACAGCGCTTTCGGTTTGGCCAGCGCATTCGCATCGAGCCCGCCCGACATGGTGCGGCCGCTGCCGCGACCGGTCGTATTGTGCGAGCGGGCCAACCGCGTCAATGAATCGAGCACAATCACGACGTCGCGCCCGAGCTCGACCTGCCGCCGGGCGTGATCGAACACCATCTCCGCGGCCGCGACGTGGCGCTCATGCGGGAGATCGAAGCTCGACGCGATCACCTCGCCCCTGCCCCAATCCACCATTTCGGTGACTTCTTCGGGCCGCTCGTCCACGAGCAGAATCAACAACAAGGCGTGCGGGTGATTTTCCGCCACCGCCTCGGCGATTGCCTGCAGCATCATCGTCTTTCCCGCCTTGGGCGGCGACACGATCAGCGCCCGCTGGCCAAATCCGAATGGGCAGATCAGGTCCACGACGCGCTGAATGTCGGCGGTGCGCGGGCTCGAGGCACGTGGTGTCTCGAGGGTGAGCGGCCGGTTGGGGTGGACCGCGCCCAGCGATGCGAAATCCGGGCGGCCGTCGAGTTGCGCGGCGGGCAGCCCGTTCACGGTCGTCACCCGGCCGTTCTCGAGCACGACCAGATCGCCGCGTTTCAGGCCGGGCATGCGCACCGGCGGATCGCCCCGGGCCGGGAGATAACTGTTCGCGGCGAGTCGCAGCGCGCCGCCTTTAGTCGACGGGTCAAACCAACCGGTTATTGGAGGCATGCACTCCTAGCTGTCCGTCTATATTTCTGGCCGATGAAACAGGATCACATCCGCAACTTTTGCATCGTGGCGCACATCGACCACGGCAAGTCTACACTCGCCGACCGGCTGATCGAGCTCACCGGAACGCTCGACAAGCGGCTCATGCGCGACCAGGTCCTCGATACGATGGACCTGGAGCGCGAGCGCGGGATCACGATCAAGCTCAACGCCGTGCGAATGAGTTATCACGCGAAGGACGGCCAATTATACGAGTTAAACCTTATCGATACGCCCGGGCATGTCGACTTCACGTACGAGGTGTCCCGGTCTTTGGTTGCCTGCGAAGGGGCTATCCTGGTCGTGGACGCGTCCCAGGGCATTCAGGCACAGACCTTGTCCAATCTCCTGCTGGCCATGGATGCGGGCCTGGAAATCATACCCGTGCTGAACAAGATCGATCTGCCGGGTGCCGAGCCGGACAAGCGGGCCAATGAAATCCACGAGCTCCTCGGGGTCAAGCCGGAGGAGATCCTGCGGATCTCGGCGAAGGAAGGCCGGGGTGTCCCCGAGCTCCTGGAAGCCGTCGTGCGCCGCGTGCCGGCACCACGCGGGGATCATGATGCGCCGCTCAGAGCCCTCATCTTCGACTCGTATTACGACCGCTACCGCGGGGCAATTCCATCGATTCGCGTGGTCGACGGCGTTGTCCGCCCCGGGATGAAGATCGCTTTCGGCGCGCATCGCGACGACGTCTACGAAGTCGACGAGGTTGGCTACCTGCAGCTCGGGCACAAGCCCGCCGAGCAGCTCGAAGCCGGCGAAGTGGGCTACGTCGTCGCGAACGTGCGCGGCGTGCGTGAAACGCGGCCCGGCGATACCGTGCTCGATGCCGACCATCGCGAGGTCGTACTCCTGCCGGGCTACCGCGACATCCAATCCATGGTGTTTGCCGGCCTCTACCCCACGAACGCCGAGCAGTATGAGGAGCTGCGGGATGCGCTCGCGAAGTTGCAGCTGAACGACGCGTCGCTGCATTACGAGCCGGAGACCTCGGTCGCCCTGGGATTCGGGTTTCGCTGCGGATTCCTGGGCCTCCTGCACATGGAAATCGTGCGGGAGCGCCTCGAGCGTGAGTTCGATCTCGACCTGATCAGCACGGTTCCCAACGTGGAGTATCACGTGTACCGAACCGACGGCGCGATGGAGCTGGTCGAGAATCCGAGCCTGCTCCCGCACGGCTCGACGGTGGATCGCATCGAGGAGCCCTACGTCAAGGCGCGGATCTTCGCGCCCTCCGATTATATCGGCGGGATCATGAAGCTCGGCCAGGAGCGGCGCGGCGTGTACCGCGGCATGCAGTATCTCGATCCTACGCGGGTCGAATTCGACTGGGAATTCCCACTCGCCGAGATCATTCTCGATTTCTACGACAAGCTGAAGACGATCTCGCGCGGCTATGCGTCTCTCGACTACGAGTTTCTCGCGTACCGGCCGGGTGAGTTGGTCAAGCTCGACATGCTGCTGAACGGAGAGGCAGTGGACGCGTTCAGCGTTATTATCCACCGGGACAAGGCCTATGAGTGGGGCCGCAAAATCGCGGAGAAACTCAAAGATCTGATTCCGCGCCAGCTGTTCGAGGTAGTGATTCAAGCAGCGATCGGGACGAAGGTCATTGCCCGCGAGTCGATTCGCCCCCTGCGCAAGAACGTCACGGCCAAGTGCTACGGCGGCGACGTCACGCGCAAGCGCAAGCTGCTCGAGAAACAACGCGAAGGGAAAAAACGCATGAAGCAGGTCGGCACGGTCGAGATTCCGCAGGAAGCGTTTCTTGCGGTACTGCAGGTGGAATAGGAGGTGTCCATGCGCAGGGCTGCTCTCTTACTCGTGTTCGCGGCCGCGTTCGTCGCTCCAGCGACCGCCCAGAACGCGCGGACGTCCAGCGCGTTCACGATCGATCAAGTCCGCTCGTTTCCTTACCCCAATGAGCTGACCGCCGCCGCAAGCGGCACGCGCATAGCCTGGGCGTTCAACGAGCAGGGCCGGCGCAACATCTTCGTGGCGGAGGGGCCGGCGTTCGCCGCGCGCCAGCTCACGCACTATGACCGCGATGACGGCCAGGAGCTGAGCAGCGTCGCGCTATCCGCGAATGGCCGCTGGGTGGTGTACGTGCGCGGCGGCGATCACGGATCCAATTGGGACGATGGGCTGCCCGTCAACGTCGGCTCCAATCCCGTGCCGCCGAAAGTCCAAATCTTCAGTGTCCCCTTTGATGGGGGTGAGCCGAAGGCCATCGGCGACGGCGATTATCCGGTCGTATCGCCCCGCGGTGACGTCGTCGCGTTTATTAAGGGCGACCAGATCTGGACCGCGCCGATCGACGGCTCCGCTCCGGCCAAGCAACTGTTCACGGCGCGAGGCGAGAACAGCGAACCGCGCTGGTCGCCGGATGGGACGCGCCTCGCCTTCGTCACCGACCGCGGCGACCACTCGTTCATCGGCGTGTTCGCGAACGACAGCACGCCGATCGTCTGGCTGGCGCCGGCCTTCGCGCGCGACCGCTCGCCGCGTTGGTCTCCGGACGGTCGCCGGATCGCCTTTGTCCGACTCTCCGCAGCGGGCGGCGCGCCAGACTCCCTCCTGCCACGCCATCCGAATCCCTGGGAGATCTGGACGGCTGACGCGAGCACCGGAACTGCCCAGCAGCTCTGGAAGTCCCCGGAGACGCTCGCCGGCTCGGTGCCCAGCACTGATGGGGAAACCAATCTGGGCTGGGGTGATGGTCGGATCGTCTTCCTTTCTTATCAGGATGGCTGGCCGCATCTCTACTCCATTCCGGCAACCGGGGGCAGCGCGCTCCTGCTCACACCCGGCCGATATATGGCCGAGCACATCGCGCTGAGCGGCGATGGCCGGTGGTTGGTGTTCGCCGGCAATACAGGTTCGGATTCATTGGATATCGATCGCCGTCATGTGATCCGCGTACCGGTGGACCGCGCCGCGCCTGAAGTCATGACGCCGGGAACCGGTCTCGAATGGAGCCCCGTGGTCACGGGGGATGGCGCGACCCTCGTGTTCATCGGCGCGACGGCCCAGCGCCCGGCGTTGCCCGCGGCGATGGCATTCGCGTCGCCGCACGGTAGTGTCCGGATGATTGGTGCAGACCACATCCCACGCGACTTCCCGAGCGGGCTGGTCACCCCGCGGCAGGTCCTGTTCCGGTCCGCTGATGGATTGACGATCCACGGCCAACTGTTCGACGTCGCCGGGGGCAAGAACCGGAAGCCGGCCGTCGTATTCGTACATGGTGGGCCACCGCGGCAGATGCTGCTTGGCTGGCACTACTCCGACTACTACTCGAACGCTTACGCGCTAAACCAGTATCTCGCGCAGCGCGGGTTCATCGTCCTGTCGGTGAACTATCGCCTTGGCATCGGATACGGGTACGAATTTCATCAGCCGCCGAATGCCGGAGCGCGCGGAGCTGCCGAATACCGGGACATCCAGGCCGCGGCCACTTATCTGCGGTCGCTACCTCAGGTCGACGCCAGTCGGATCGGGATCTATGGCGGGTCCTATGGTGGCTATCTCACCGCGCTCGCACTTGCGCGGAATTCCGACATGTTCGCGGCCGGCGTCGACATTCATGGCGTGCACGATTGGAGTACCTACTCGCGCACATTCGCGCGGCAACGGTATGAACAGGCGCCCGATGCTGATAGCGCGCTCGCGACGGCGTGGCACTCATCGCCGGTTTCGTCCGTCGGCAGCTGGAAATCACCGGTGCTGCTCATTCATGGTGACGACGATCGCAACGTCCGCTTTTCCCAGAGCGCCGACCTGGTGCGCCGTCTGGCGGCTGCCGGTGTCCGGTTCGAGACGCTGGTGATTCCCGACGACACCCACCATTTCCTGAGGTATGCGAACATCGTAACCGTGGACAAGGCCGCGGCTGCATTTCTGGAGCGGCAGCTGTTGCCGGGAAGCGCGAGCGACACGCGCGCGACCGGCCGACCCTAGGAGACTTGCTTGGCGATCACAATGCGCATCACAGCTTCGATCGTGTTGGCTGCGGCGACCCTCAGCTGCAGCCCGGTGCTCAATTATCCGAGCGCGCTCGGCCCACGCTACGCCGGCAGTACGGCTGCCCGGACCGACTCGGTGGGCTTGCCGCGCACTTTACGTGTCGTGACTTATAACGTGCGGTTCGGGCGGCAAATCGATCGGGCGATCAACGTGCTGACGACCCGCACTCCGTTGCCGGGTGCCGACATCGTCGTGCTGCAGGAGATAGACGCCGAGGGGACGCGCCGCATCGCCGAGGCGCTGGGGATGTCGTGGGTTTATTATCCGGCCGTCGTTCATCCCAAGGCCGCGCGCCAGGATTTCGGGAACGCCATACTCTCGCGCTGGCCGATCATCGCCGACGAAAAACTGCTGCTGCCCCATATCGCCGGACAGCGGCACGCGCAACGCACGGCGACCGCGGCCACGGTGCTGATCGACAGCATCAAAGTCCGCGTCTATAGCACTCAACTTGGCACGTTGACCGACATTGGCCCCGCCAAGCGACGCGACCAGGCGCACACGATCATCGCCGATGCCGCGGCGTATCCCGTCGTCATCGTGGCAGGCGACATGAATAATCATGGAATTGGCAAGGAGTTTGTCGCCGATGGGTACCGGTGGCCCACCGAGCACAACGGGTTCACGATGGCGATCTTCAATGTGGATCACATCTTTCTGAAGGGTTTCAGCGCCCCCGCTCCGGAACCCGGTGGCGCCAAGGTAACGGGGATCGTGCGTGACACGCTCCACACGAGCGACCACGATCCCGTGTGGGCGGTCGCCCGGCTTCCTTGACAGCGCAGACGCTCGTCATCCAGACCGCATTTCTGGGCGATGTCATACTGACCACGCCACTGCTCTCGGCGATCGCCGCCCGTCATGGACTCACGGATGTGGTGACGAGACCGGTTGCAGCGCCGCTGCTCGAAACGCATCCCGCGGTCCGGCAGGTGATCCCCTACGACAAACGCCGTTCAGACCGCGGTTGGGCCGGCGTGCGCAAACTCGCGCGCCGGCTCAGCGTGCAGCGATACGAGCGCGTCTACCTTCCGCATCGGTCCCTGCGTACCGCCGCACTGGCCTGGTGGGCCCGAATCCCCTCACGGATCGGGTTTTCCGGCCTGTGGTCCTTCCTCTATACAGAGGCACGGCCCAAGCCGCGGACGGGGCATGAAAGCGATCGGTTGCTGGCCCTCGCGAAGGAGCCTCCGGCTGCCTATCGTCCCCAACTACGGCCCACACCCGACGATGAGCGAGTAGCGGCGGGAATCGTTCAGGGAGATTTTGTTGCCCTGGCCCCCGGATCAATCTGGGGCAGCAAACGGTGGCCGCATTATTCGGAGCTGGCCGCGCGACTCGCAACGCGCACGGGTGTCGTCGTCGTGGGCAGCCGGGACGACTCGGTTCTGGGAGACGATATCGGGCGTGCGGTCGAGCGCGCCGGCGGGCGAGCGGTCAATGCCTGCGGCCAATTGACATTGCGGCAGTCCGCCGCGCTGATCGGTCGTGCTGCGGTGCTGGTGACGAATGACAGCGCGCCGCTGCATCTCGCGACGGCCATGAGCGTGCCGATCGTGGCGTTGTTCGGTCCGACCGTTACCGAATTCGGCTTCGGTCCGCTGCGCCCCGGCGACATCGCGTTAGGGGTGGACGGGTTGCTCTGCCGGCCCTGCTCACCCCATGGGCCATTGCAGTGCCCGTTGGGACATCATCGCTGCATGCGGGACCTCAGTGTCGAGGCCGTGATCGCAGCAATCGAGGAGATCGGTGCGCTACGTCGTCGGAATTGATGTCGGGGGAACGAACCTGGTGGCGGGGGTCCTCGCGGAGGACGGCTCCGAAATCCATGGCGTGGTATCCGAACCGACGCTGGCCGCGCAGGGCGCCGATCCCGTCATCGGGCGCATCATCAAGCTCGCCAAGGCGTCGATCAAGGAATCCGGGAAGAAAGTCGAAGGCGCCGGGATTGGATCGCCCGGTCCGCTCAACACCAAGACCGGCGTCGTCCTGCTGACGCCGAATCTTGGCTGGACGAACATGCCCCTGCGCGATCGGGTGAGCGAGGGACTCGGTCTTCCCGCGACGCTCGACAATGATGCCAACTGTGCGATTTATGGCGAATGGTGGCGCGGCGCCGCGCGTGGCGCGACCTACGTCATCGGTCTGACCTTGGGTACGGGCATCGGTGGTGGCATCGTCATCGACGGGGACATCTATCGCGGGGCGACCGACTCGGCCGGCGAGTTCGGGCATGTCACGATCGACGCGAACGGGCGCCGGTGCAAATGCGGGAACTACGGCTGTATCGAAGCGTACGCCTCGGGGCCGGCGATCGCCGAACGCGCCGTTGAAGGCATTCAGTCGGGCGTGGAGACGTCCCTGCCGCAGTACGTCAAGGGCGATCTGTCGAAACTCACGGCGCAGATCATCTACGAGGCCGCGAACGACGGCGATGAATGGGCGCTCGAGGTAGTCCGCGACACCGCCTCCCTGCTGGGCGCCGCCGTCGCCAGCTTCATGAACATTTTCAATCCCGAGGTGGTGGTGATTTGCGGCGGCGTCACCCAGGCGGGCGACAAATTGTTCAATCCGCTGCGCACCGAGGTCAAGCGACGGGCCTTCAAGCCGATCTGGGAAGCCTGCAAGATCGTGCCTGGCACCCTGCCCGGAACCGCCGGCGTGTACGGCGCGGCCGCCGTGTTCATTCAAAAAAATTGGGGTTTGCGCTGAAGCGCCTGGGCGTCGTTGGATCGATGGTGTGGGACACGATTTACGGCCGGGATCCCGCGCAGCCGGCGGTCCAGGAATGGGGCGGCATCTCCTATGCGCTGTCGGCGCTCGACGCCGTGCTGGCAGACGATTGGGAGATCGTGCCGCTCATCAAGGTCGGCCGCGACCTCGCCCCCAAGGCAAACCAGTTCCTGCGCAGCTTACGACGCACGACACACGACACACGATTCATTGAGGTTCCAGAAGCCAATAATCGGGTGACGTTACGCTACGAGTCGGCGGAGCGGCGCTGCGAGCAGATGAGCGGCGGCGTTCCTCCCTGGACGTGGCCGGAGCTCGGCCCGCTCATTCGCGACATCGATGCGCTCTACGTCAACTTTATTTCGGGCTTCGAGATGAATCTCGAAACGGCGCAGCTCGTTCGGCGCGGCTTTGCTCGCTTCATCTACGCGGATCTCCACAGCCTATTTCTGGCCCGGCAGCCGGACGGTCTGCGGGTCCACCGCCCGCTGCCGGAAGCGTCCGCCTGGTTCGGCTGCTTTGACGCCGTGCAGCTCAATGAAGATGAGATGGCGCTGGTCGGCAGCGATCCGCTGGCCGTCGCCGCGGCGGCGCTGCACCAGGGTTGCACGATGCTGTGCGTCACGCTCGGCGCGCGGGGTGCCGCGTATTTCACCGGCAATCCGATTCGGACCGAGCGGATTCCGGCTCCCGCGCTTCATCCTCCGGCCTTAACGCAAGTGAACGATCCCACCGGATGCGGTGACGTGTTCGGCGGCGCCGTCGTCGCCGCGCTGCTCGGCGGCGCTCCACTGGAGGACGCCGTGCGCCGCGGCACCGAGCTCGGGACGAGAAACCTGACCCATCGCGGCGCCACCGGCCTGCGGGATCACCTCATGGGAAGGCTCTCGGTGGCATGACGCGGCTCGTCGAAGTGCCCACGCAGTTCGACGATCGTTCATTCGACCAATTCGCCGCCGCGTACGCTCAAGCCACCGATGGGGAGCGACTACTCTTCGACGCGCATGCGGCGGAGTGGGCATCGCCGTTCGGGCTGGTGGGCCTGCTGGCGGCCGGCGAGGCTGCGGCGCGCCGGGGCGAACGCCCGCTCCTGACCGCGCCCGTCAATCCCGACGTCGTGAGTTACTGGGCGCGCGCCGGATTCTTCCGCGAGGCCGGCGATCTGTTCGAGGTGCACGGCAAGGTGCCGAAGACCAAACCGGCGGTCGAAAGTGAAGTGTTGCTCCCTGTCACACCCGTGCGTGCCGCCGAAGACGTGCACGTCGTGGTCAGCACGATCCAGCAGCGGGCGTCGGCGATCCTCAGCTCCGAGTTGGGACTCGATCCGAAGGCGACCATGGGTTTCGCTATGGCGCTTTCTGAGTCCTGTCAGAATATTGTGGAGCACGCGGGCACCGGCGGCTGGGTCGCGGTGCAAGCGTACAGCTGGCGGCGCAAGCTCGCGCGGCGGGTGGTGGTGATTGCGGTCGCAGACGCGGGTGTGGGATTCCGCCATTCTTTGGAGTCCACGCAGGCCAAGCGATTCGGCGATCGATGGGGCGACGCGGCGGCGCTGGAGGCGGCGCTGATTCAAGGAGTCAGCCGCTTCCGCGATCCGGGCCGGGGTCAGGGACTCGCGGGGATCCGACGTTACCTGGCTCGTTGGGAAGGTAAGGTGGCGATCCGGAGCGGCACCGCGCGCATCGCGATCGTCCCGCGCTGGGATGATGATGTGCCGTTGAAAGATGGATTGCCGGCGTTTCCGGGTTCGCAGGTGCTGCTGATCATTCCGGAGCAAGAGTCGGGAGGAGGTCCGTCGAAGAAGTGATTCCTCATATCATGGTCCAGGCCGTTCTCCAGCAGGCGGTCTCCGGCTTCTACACCGATCTCGTTACGCGACCCACCGGACGCGCTGTTCGCGAAAACATCGAACGAGAACTTCCCCCGGGCACGATCGCCGTCATGGACTTCACCGGCGTCGGTTGCCTCGATTATTCCTGCGCGGATGAAATCGTCGCCAAGCTGGTGCGTGACAAAGTGAAGGTGCTGCTGCTCCGGGGACTGACCGACGCGCATCGCGAGGCGATCGAGCCGGTGCTGGCCGGTGCGGGCCTCGCCGTGCTGTGTGAACGAGCGGACGGTGTGCTCGAAGGCCTCGGGGCGAGTGAACCGGCGCCGGCCCTCCTGGACGAGCTGGTCGAGCGGCGTCTGGCGGCACGGAACCCCGGGGGGGGAGTCTCCATCCGCTTCACCGCGGCGTGAAACGCCGTCGGCTGGGGCTGTCGACTCGCGCCATTCACGGCGACCCGAAAGCCCACGCCGACTGGACCGCCATCGCTCCACCGCTCTACCAAAGCTCGACCTTTACGAATCCCGTCGGCTCGACCGCCGAAGTTCTCTACACCCGCTACGGCAACAACCCCAACCAGGTCGATATCGGTAAGAAACTCGCGTTGCTCGAAGGGGCCGACGCCGCGCTGTTTCTGTCGAGCGGTATGGGCGCGGTCGCGCTCGCGCACCTCGCGGTGCTGCGTCCGGGCGATCATCTGCTCGCGAGTGAGTGGATCTACGGCGGCGTGCACCGGCTGTTCCGCGAAGAGTTCGGCAAACTGGGCATCGACGTCGCGTTCGTGAATCCGACGCAGCAGCGCACGTGGAAGCGCGCGATGCGGAAGACGACGCGCGCGGTGTTCCTCGAAACGCCGACCAACCCGTTGCTGCGCGTCATCGATCTCGAGCCGATCGCCTCGCTCTGTAAGGAGGAGGGATTGGCGCTGATCGTCGACTCGACGTTCGGGTCGCCCGTCAACCTCCGGCCGCTCGAGCATGGCGCCGACATCGTGATCCATTCGGCGACCAAATATCTGAACGGTCATAGCGACGTCATCGCGGGCGCCGTCGCCGGCACGGACCAGGTGGTGGAGGAAGTGCGCCGCCTGATGCAGGTGTGGGGGCAAGCCATCGATCCGTTTGCCGCCTGGCTCATCGACCGCGGGTTGCGCACCCTCACGGTGCGCGTTCGGCGCCAGAACGAAATCGGTCTCGCGGTCGCGGAATGGTGCGCGAAGCAGGACGCGATCGCGAAGGTCCACTACCCTGGCCTGCCCACGCACCCCGACCACGAGCTGGCCCAGCGCATCCTGGGCGGCTTCGGCGGGATGCTTGGCATCGAGCTCAAGGGCGGCGTGCGCGCCGCCGAGCGCTTTCTCAAGTCACTGACGATCGCGGCGCACGCGCCGAGCCTGGGGGGCGTGGAAACGCTCGTTTCGGAACCCCGGCTCACTTCCCACGCGAGTCTCACAGCCGACCAGCGCGCGCAGGCTGGCATTCCCGATGGATTCCTGAGATTTTCCCTGGGACTGGAGGATCCCGATGATCTCATCGCGGACTTCGCCCAGGCCCTGGCGCGACAGTAAGTGATCAAGTTCACGAACGTCTTCAAGGCCTTCCCAAAAGGGGGCCTCGCGCTCAAGGACGTCTCATTCCACGTGGGCAAGGGCGAATTTGCCTTTCTGACCGGTCACTCGGGCGCAGGCAAGTCGACCGTCATGAAGCTCATCTATGCGGAGGAGCGTCCCACGTCGGGCGAGGTACGCGTATCGGGCTATAACGTGAACGACATGCGCCCGCGCGACGTCCCCCTGCTCCGCCGCAAGCTCGGCATCGTATTTCAGGATTTCCGGCTGCTCGAGGATCGCACCGCCGAGGAAAATGTCGCCTTCGCGCTCGAGGTGACGGGCGCGCGCAGCTCGACCATTTCGGCCCGCGTGATGCGCGTGCTCACGCAGGTGGGACTCGCGGCCAAGGCGCAGGCGTATCCGCGCGAGCTGTCGGGTGGTGAACAGCAGCGTGTCGCGATTGCCCGCGCCCTCGTGAACGAGCCGACCGTGCTGCTCGCCGACGAGCCCACCGGCAACCTCGACGAGCGCGCGACCCGCGGCGTCTTCCAGCTATTGCGCGACATCAATGCCAGCGGCACCGCCGTCGTGATGGCGACCCACGATCTGGATCTCGTGCGTCAGGCGCCCTATCGCGTGATCGAGCTGCAGGAGGGCGCACTCGTGTACGATTCCGCCGTGGATGAGGCGGGCGGCGAGACGCGCGACCAGGCGGTGGCGCCATGAACCTCACGCTGCGCGAGGCGATGCTGACGTTCAAGCGCGCGCCGCTCCTCTCGGTGCTATCCGTCACCACGATCGCATTCTCCCTCTTCGTGCTCGGCCTCTTCGGCCTGGTCGTCGTAAACCTCCAGGGAGCGCTGCGCGATGTCGAAGAGCGAGTCGAAATCGTCGCGTACATCCTGCCGGGGACGCCCGCCGAAGCCACGGCGCAGGCGCTGAAAGACATTCAGGCCTTTCCGGAAGTGCAGGCGGCGAACTATGTCTCCGAGGACGACGCGCTCGCGCGCGCGCGCGCCGAGCTCGTCGAGCTGCGGGACGTGATGCAGGAGCTCGAGCGCAATCCACTTCCCGCCTCGATTGAAGTGAAGCTCAAGCCGGGATTTCGCGACGCCGACCATGTGAGTCTCGTCGCCGAGCGGATGCGTGGCTTTGGATTCGTGGATGACGTCCGCTTCGGCCGCGACTGGGTGGAGAAGCTCGATCGGCTGCGCGGCCTTGCCGCGGCCGTCGGCATCGTCGTGGGCGCGGCGTTCGCGATCGTCGCGGTCATCATCATCGGCACGACGATCCGCATGGCGGTACTGCAGCGCAGCCGCGAAATCGCGATCATGCGGCTCGTCGGCGCCACGGATGGATTCATCCGGCGCCCATTCCTGCTGCAGGGCGCGATTAAAGGACTGCTCGGTGGGCTCGTGGCGATCGGTTTGTCGTTTGCGGCCTATCTCCTGATCAACCGCTACTTGCTGCAGTCATCCTTTTTCACGGACGAGCAGGCGGCGGCCATTGTCGGGTTCGGTGCGCTCATCGGACTGCTCGGCAGCGCGACGAGTGTCGGTAGACACTTGAGACGCGTATGAGAACGTCCCTGGTGCGTGGTGCGTGGTGCGTGGTCGCGCTCCTTGTCACGCCGCCGCTCGCCGCCCAACGCCCCCCGACCTATCAGCAGCAGATGCAGGACAACCAGAAACGCCTCGAGGACATCAAGCGCGAACGCTCGGAAGTCGAGCAGGAGCTCTCACGGCTGCGGACGCAGGCGCACTCGCTGTCCGATGAGATCGCCAACATCGAGCAGCAGAAGCAGAGTACCAACCGCATCGTCAACGAGATCGATCGCCAGATCACCGGACTCGGCGGCCAGATCGATCAGATCACCGTCGACCTGCTGATCGCGCAGGATGCGCTACTCGAGAAGCGCGCGGTCCTGGAGCGTCGTCTCGTCGATATC
>DASZNX010000041.1:0-4385 GCA_035551075.1 Gemmatimonadales bacterium
GGGCCCGACAATGCACGCATTGTTCAAGACCTGCTCAGTCTCGGGCGAGATCTTCGGGACGCCTACGCCAGAGTTGCTGAACGCGCTCGCGGGAATCGACGTGCGGGTGTACACGCCGTTCCAGTCGATGTAAGAGCGACCTACGCGGCGCGGCGACCGTTCGGCTGCACGCGGTACTTGAGCCAGACCATCCCCGTCGCGACCTTGCGAACCGATTTCAGCCGCAGGCGCGCGACTGCTTTCCTGGGCTTCTTGCCCTCGACATCGAACAGCGCCGGCTCACCCGGCGCGCCGTCCGCAACCGGCGTGAGCAGCAGGCTCAGCTCATCCACCAATCCCTGATGAATGAAGGTGCCATTCGTCTCGCCGCCGCCCTCGAGCATCAGTTGCTTGATGCCGAACTTGCGGCGGAGCTTGTCGAGCACGGTGCGCAGATTCAGCTCGGTCCCCTTCTTGCCGGCGAAGATGTACGAGATCCCTTTGCTTCGCAGAAATTGCAGATAGCCGTCGGGGACGTCTTCGCCCAGCACCTGGATCAACGGATCGCCTTCGACTTCATTGCTCTTCCAGGCGAGCTTGCCGCCCGGGTCGAGCGAGATCGCAAACGTCTGCCCCGGTTTTGTCGGTGCGACCCAATCGGTGCGCGGCAATTTCTTGTTGCGCTTGCGCGCGCGGGCGCGCCAGCGGCCCGACGCAAATTCCTCCATCGTCTTGCGACCCGACAGCCATGCGTCGGCATCGTACGTATTCGCGGTGCGCTCGTATTCCTGATGCGCCCGATCTGACACGTTCCAGCGGTCCGTGCGCAAACGCCCGTCGACCGACGGCATCATATGACAAACGACATAGGGCTTCACACAATCTCCCTGAATTCCCGATTTAATGATGTTTGCGCGTGCCCAGTCAGTGCCGCCACAGGCCAAGGGGCTAGGTCATTTGGTCGACAGCTTGACGCCCGCGCCTGCATGCAGCATCCTTCCCGCGCGCTCGGGGCGCACGCGGGTCCGCGCGAAGGACTGAGTCCACCCTTCACACCAGTTCCACTGCACGGCTGTCTCCGTGCTGGCCAGCTTGCGGACCGCTGGCACTCAGCATGGAGGCGTTATGCCAGGCAAGCAGCTCCCCCCGCATCCGGATCTCGAACAACTCAAACGACAAGCCAAAGAGCTTCAGCACTCGGCGGGTGTGCCGCTACACGAGGCGCAAACTCGGCTCGCGCGCGAATACGGATTCGCGTCCTGGAACAAGCTGCGCGAGGAAGTCGAAGCGCGAACGCTCGCATTCGATGAGGCCGTAACCGCCTTCGTGGAGGCGGCGACCGACGAGCGCCCCGATCGCGCTCGGCGCATCCTCGAGCTCCATCCGAAGATCGCCACCGCCGACTTCTACGCGGCGCTCGTGCTGGGTGACGCCGCCTTCGTGGACGGCCGACTCAAAAAAGACCCGTCACTCGCGACCAAAGCCGGAGGGCCGCGCGGCTGGGAACCGATCCACTACATCTGCTACACATCGGTGGGATCCGACGGCCTGGCCGACATCGCGCGCCGGCTCATCGCGCTCGGCGTCGATCCGAACACCAAGTTTCCCTGGCTCCATCACAACGTGCGTCGCCCGGTGCTCTGGGGCGCATCGCGCCATGTCCAATCGTTGCCGCTCGTCAATGCGCTCCTCGATGCCGGCGCCGACCCAAACGATGGCGTGACACTGCCCATGGCCGCGAGCGCCGGCGACATCCCCGTGCTCGAGACGCTGCGCGCGCACGGGGCGGAGGTCGATCAGCGCTGGGCGAGCGATGGGTCGACGGCGCTCTACGCCATCCTGCAATGGAGCCGCACGGCAGAGGGCGTGCATTGGCTGCTCGCGCACGGCGCCGATCCCAACGCGGTGTTTGCCGAGAACGGCGAGACGCCGCTGCACGCGGCCGCGCGCGCGTGGGACGTTGCCGTGGTAGAAGCGATGGTCGCTCGCGGCGCCGACATTTCCCGCCGCCGCGCCGACGGCAGAACGCCGTATACAATCGCCGAATTGAACGGCAACCGCGCGGTGGCCGACTGGCTGCTCGCGCACGGCGCGTCGGCAGAAATGGCGGATGTCGATCGCCTCGTCGCCGCGTGCAGCCGGGCCGATCGCGCAACCGCGGAGGCGCTGCTCGCGCTACATCCCGGACTGAAAACCGAAATCACCGACGTTCACTACATCGCGTTTCATCAGGCCGCCGAGCGTGGGGATGTGCGCGCGCTGGAGACGATGCTGGCGGCGGGTTTCGATCCCAACCGCCCCGACGCGGGGATCGGCAAAACGGTCCTGCACACGGCGGCGATGGAGGGATGGCCCGAAGCGGTGCGCGTGCTGCTCGCGCACGGCGCATCGGTGCACATCCGCGATCGCGAGTTCAACGGCCAGCCGCTCGTCTGGGCGGCGGAAGGATTCAGAACGGGACGCGAGGGAAGAGACTTCGCTGCCGTCGGCAAGTTGCTGCTCGATGCGGGATCGCCAATAGAGTGGAAGGCGGGCGATGAGCCGGCGGAGGGGCTTCTCGAGATCGTGGAGACGTGGCGCCGGGCGGGAACCAGTCCCGGTGTCCTCCATCACTAAGACTGGGGTCGCGTCTATTACTTGACCCGGTGGCGTGCCGCCAAGTAGAGTCCGCATATCAGACCCCGTTGCGCCCACCCGCCACCCGTGGTGCGGCGCGACGGGGTTCTTCTGTTGGCGGAAGCGAGAGTCGGATGATCAAGGTGTTTATCGCGGACGACCGGCCGGTATTTCGGGAAGGGCTGAAGAGCATCATGGAGGAAAGCCGGGACATGGCGCTGGTCACGGAGCAGAGTGCCGGCGATCAATTCCTCGATGCGGCGCACACTGCTCAGGCCGACGTGCTGCTCCTCGGCGACGTCTCGGTACCGACCTCGAAAATCCTCGATGTGATTCGCGCGCACCACCAGGCGGGCTCGAAGCTCAAGATCCTGGTGCTCGGCATGCAAGACGACGATGAATACGCCGTCCGCCTGTTGCGCGCGGGAGCCGACGGATACCTCAGCAAAGATCACTCAGCGGCGCAGTTGCTCGAAGCGATTCGCAGAGTCGCCGGGGGACGGCGCTACGTGAGTCCTCGACTGGCCCAGAAACTCGTCTTCGATGTCCAGGTGAGCGAGACGGCAAGACCGCAGGATGCGCTCTCTGACCGCGAGTACCAGGTCCTCTCCATGTTCTGTTCAGGAAAGTCGTTCCGAGCGATTGCCGAGGAGCTTGGCTTGAGTTCCAAAACAGTGGGGACCTACCGTCGCCGCATCATGCAGAAGCTCCACCTCAAGAGCAACGCTGCCCTGATCCGCTTCGGAATCGAAAATAGCCTGGTTGAATAGACACGTTTTGTAAGGCAAAGACTGACACGAAGGAAATGGCTGGGTGCGTGCGTCGGATTTCAGCCAATCGCACGCATCTACCGTTCCGTAGCAGGTTGCTAGTCAACAGGAGACGTCCAATGAGCACTCGCTCACGACTTACGCTTCCCCAGGTTAATCCGGAGCCGCCGCAGCTTGGTGGCCATGATATCCGTCTACGAATGGAAATCGAGCGCACCCGTTTGGGTCGCGCTTTGATCGAGCAGCGCCTGCTGACATTGGAGCTGCGCCAACCAGCGGTGAACATCGCAGAGCATCACTTCTGGTCGCGCCAAACGTTTCTGCGTCTGCTCGACCTCGCGTTTGCAATGATCCAGGGCCTACGCGGCATCTTGCAGATATATCATCATGCGGAGAACGGCTTCTAACTTCCGAAGAGTCTAGCCCAATCGAACGATTGCCTCGTTTTGTAGGGATTGCGATTCTTGTTGTGGGATGCCGATGGTGCTCTGAATGAAAACTTCATCACTGTCGGCACTCCCAATCCCCGGCCTGACTCGATCAGGCCGTTGTTATTTTGTACCGTCCTTACCTGCGGATATCAGCTCGAAGAATTTGGCGAGGTCAATGTTGCCGCCCGAGACGACGGCGACGATCGGCCCCTGCCCCGCTTTCCCCGTGAGCGCAGCCGCCACGCCCAGCGCCCCGGCACCTTCAGCAATCACGCGAACCTTCTCGGCCATCAGCCGCATGGCGCGCTTCACTTCGTCCAGGGTCACCACGATGCTGCCGTCCACCACGGGCTGCATGCGCTGCCACATCCGGGGAAAGACGCTCTTGCCGCCCGCGCCGTCGACAAACGTCGCCTGCCATTCCGGAAATTCCTGCGCCGAGCCCTTCGCGAATGAGCGCGCCGCCGGTGCGGCGGTCTCCGGCTCGGCGCCCCACACCTGAATTCCCGACTTCAGTGCCTTCACGGCGGTCGCGAGGCCGGTGATCAAGCCGCCGCCGCCGATTGCCGCGATGATGGCGGCCGTGTCC
>DASZNX010000042.1:0-3743 GCA_035551075.1 Gemmatimonadales bacterium
GAGCGATTCCCTGTTCGACTATCAATGTGCCGGCGAGCACGCCGGCGGACCGTACGCGTTCGACCAGAACGACCTCGACTGGTCGGGCAATGTGCTGCTTTTCTCCAAAACGCAGCTGGATCAGTACAACGCAGCCCATCCAAATCAGAATATTCGCGTGTTTGTGGTCGAAGACGACGATACCGCCTGCCAGATCAAGACCGACGCAGGCCGCGTCGAGCGGCTGTTCGGAGTGGTCGACAGTCTGTACCAGAACCTCACTGCGGGGAACGATTCGAGCACGACAGTCATCAGGGCGTTCCACTACGCCAAAGGGGCTCGCAGCTTCTGGCAAGCCGTGACCTCATTGATCAAGACCAATGATGACATCGTCGGTGATGCCATTGAGGATCGAATCGTCGGCGCCTTCTATCCTGGCTACAACTGGTTTGTGAAGGGCGAGAATAACATTACGAATGGTTGGATCAACCTGGTGGTGAACTGAGGAAGCACATGGCTCGTCGCACGCCGACACTTCTCTTGCTGGTGATAGCTTTGACGCGGCCGGCCCGGGCGCAGTGGGACTTGGGCATCCAGCTGAGTACGACTCACTATCGTGGATCGGCGCATGATACCACGAGCAGCGGAGTCGAGAACGTTCGCCCTGGCGATGCCATGATGATTGGCTTGCGGCTGGATCATCCAATTGGGCGCGTGCGTTTCGCCGTTCAAGCGGCGTACGGAAAGCCTGGTCTGTCGGCTACGGGCCCGGGTTTGACGGTTACGGACAAGACGTCTGGTCAACTGTTCGAAGGGGGCGCGCTGGTGAACTTCCGGGTGGTGGGGATCGGGTCGAGCGGAGCGATACGAGCGGAACTGGGACCCGCCCTCCACCTCTGGAAGAGCGATGATGAAGTGCGGACTCGAGTAGGTGGGATGGGCGCGGCGGTCTACGAATGGCCCGTCGCCGAGCGGTTCACCGGTACGATTAGGTTCGAGGGGATGATTTCCAAGTCGTGGTTTGACGCCGTGGACCTGCCGCCCGAATTGGAGCGGCAGGTCACGTGGCGCTATGGCGTATCACTGGGCCTGCGCTACCGGCTCTAGAACGTCAGCGCAGGATAATCGCCGGGACGTCGCTGTCCTTTACGAGCTTGTTGAAAGCGGGGACATCGGCGTCGAGCACTGCCTTCAGTCGGTCGAGCTGCACCTGCAGCGCCGCCGATAATTCGTTGAACACCTGCACCGACTGCGTGGTCGGCGCGGATTCCGAGCTCGACACAACGCCGGCGAGCGCGGCGATCTTGTTGTTCAACCGAATGGGATAGTTGAGCGGGTCCTGGCTCGCGCGGTTCTGGGTCTGATAAATCGCCTGCTCGATCGTCACGAGGCGCCCCTTGATCGAGTCGGCCTGCTGCGCGATGCGCTTGCTCGCGTCACCTGAAAGCCCACGCGCGCGCGTCGCCGCGGCGTCGATCTGATCGCGCACCTCGCGGATCCGCCGCACGGCGTCATTCGCCGCGCTCACGCGGTCGCGGATCTTCATGAGCAGATCGAACTGCGCCTGATAGTCGGCCTGTGTGGTCTTGACGCGCGGATCGGCGCGAACCTGAAACCCCTTCGTCTGCGACCAGTCGCCCACGGTGAGCCGGACCTTGTAGTCGCCCGGGACCGCAACGGGCCCGCCGGTACCCCCCGCCCAGAAGATCATTCCCTGAAAGCGGCTGGCATCGGAGTAGCGCAAGTTCCACACGAACCGGTTCATCCCGGCCCGCACTTTCAGTGAATCGGTCGGCGATTTGGGCTTTGGTGAGTAGCTCCGCACCACGGAGTCGCGGCTGTCGAGCAAATCCAGGCGCACGTTCGTCCCCGAATCCGGCGCCGTCTTGAGATAGAAGAACACGGCAGCGCCGCCGGGCGGATTGCGGCCCACGTTCGCCGGTCCACCCCCACCGCCGCCAAATCCGCTGCTCAAGCCCATCCGATACGCCGTGCGCGGCGTATACAGGAAGCGAGTGGCCTTGGCGACCGAATCGGCGAACTGCTGGAGTGGAGTCACATCGTCGAGGATCCAGAACGCGCGCCCGTGCGTCGCCGCAACGAGATCGTTGTCCTTCACGACGAGATCGTGAATCGGCACGACCGGCAGATTGCGCTGCAACGATTGCCAAGTGGTGCCATCGTCAAATGACACATACACGCCGAATTCGCCGCCGGCATACAGCAGGCCGCGTCGCGCGGGATCCTCGCGCACGACGCGAATGAAGTGGTTGGCCGGAATCCCGCCGGTGATCGCCCGCCACGACTTGCCATAGTCGGACGTCTTGAAGATGTAGGGCTTGAAGTCGTCGAGCTTGTAACGCGTGGCGGCCACATACGCGGTCGCGGCATCGAACGGCGACGGATCGATCGACGAAATCAGCGACCAATCGGGAAGTGCCGATGCCGGCGGAGTCACATTCGTCCAGGTCTTACCGCCGTCTCGCGTCACGTGCACCAGACCGTCGTCGCTGCCCGCCCAGATCAATCCGGAATCCTTTGGACTCGGCGCGATCACGAACACCGTGTTGTAATACTCGACGCTCGTGTTGTCCTTGGTGATCGGCCCGCCGGACGGACCTTCCTTGGACTTGTCATTGCGCGTCAGGTCGCCGGAGATGGCCTCCCAGCTTTGGCCCTCATTTGTCGTCTTGAACACAACGTTAGCGCCGACATACAGCACGTTCGGATTGAACGGCGACAGCACGACTGGGAAAGTCCACTGGAAGCGGTACTTCAGGTCGGCGGCGCCCCAACCCATCGGATTGTCGGGCCAGGGGAAGATGTTGCGCTCCTGGCCGGTGCGGACGTCGAGACGTGAGAGGTAGCTGTAGCTGCCGGCGTAGACGATGTCGGGATCGTCGGCGCGCGCCGCGATCCAGCCGCTCTCGCCGCCACCCACCTCGTACCAGTCCTTCTCGCCGATGGAGCTTTGGTCGGTGCGGCTCGCGATGCACACCGTCGAGTTGTCCTGCTGGCTGCCGCAGACCTTGTACGGAATGTGGGTGGTCGCGATGACGTGATAGAACTGAGCGGTCGGCTGGTTGTTCTGCGTCGTCCACGTGGCGCCGCCGTTGTAGCTGATCGTCGCGCCCCCGTCATTGCTGTTGATCATGCGCATCGGATCGTTGGGCGCGATCCAGAGGCCGTGATGATCGCCGTGCGGCGCGCGGAGCTGCGTGAACGTCCGGCCGCCGTCGACCGAGCGGTAGAGGCTCGTGTTCAGCACATACACCGTCTCGGGATCTTTCGGATCGGCGTGGATGTGCGAGTAGTACCAGGCGCGCTGGCGCAGATTGCGCTCGTCGTTGGTGCGCCGCCACGTCTCGCCGCCGTCGTCGGAGCGAAACACGCCGCCCGAGTCCGCTTCTACGATCGCCCACACGCGGTCGTGATTCGCCGCGACAGTCACGCCAATCTTGCCGATCGTTGTCTTGGGGAGACCCTCGTTGCGCGTCAGTTCCTTCCAGCTGTCGCCGCCGTCAGTGGACTTGAAGAGTCCCGATCCCGGGCCGCCGCTCGACATGTACCACGGCCCGCGCCGCGCCTGCCAGATCGCGGCGTAGAGAATCCGAGGGTTGGTCGGATCCATCGCGAGATCCACCGCGCCCGCCGAGTCGGACCGAAACAAGATCTTGTCCCAGGTCTTGCCGCCGTCCTTCGAGCGGAACACCCCGCGTTCCGGATTCGGCCCGAATGCGTGGCCGAGGACGGCAACGTACACG
>DASZNX010000043.1:0-6851 GCA_035551075.1 Gemmatimonadales bacterium
GTAGATCAGCTGTTTCGTAGCCGCTTCCCTCAAGCCCACGGGATCGACGAGATCCACGACACATTCCCGGACGGCGGTGTGTTGCAGCAGGCGGGCCTCGATCTCACCCAACTCGATGCGGGCTCCCGCGACCTTTACCTGGTGGTCGGCGCGACCCAGGAATTCCATGCGTCCGTCGCTGGTCCAGCGCGCCAGGTCTCCACTCTTGTAGATGCGCTGTGGCGTACCGGACCCATTCTTTGCTGGATCTCGGAAAGTCAGGAATCGTTGTGCCGTGAGGTCGGGACGGTTGAGATATCCGCGCGCCAGTCCCGGTCCGGCGAGATACATCTCACCGATGACACCGGGAGGCACGGGTTGGAGCTGTTCGTCGAGGATGTACACTCCGGCGTTCGCTCCGGGAATGCCGATCGAGACGGAGGGCGCGAGATCGTTCTCCATGTCGTAGCGATGAATCATGCAGCCGACGGTAGCCTCGGTCGGGCCGTATTCGTTGTAGATGTCGATCCGGCGGCCGAAGCGTTGTGTGATCTGGCGCGCGAGCGCCGTTTTGAAATCCTCGCCGCCCACGATGAGCTTGCGGATCCTCGTGGCGGGCAGATCGAGGTCCTTGATCATCGCGAGGTGCGCGGGCGTGAGCTTGACGATGTCGACCGCGCCATCCTCGATGACCTTGAAGATTCCCATGCCGGGCATCGCCCGGTCTTCCGGGAAGATGACGATGCGGCCACCCGAAATGAGCGGCGTGAAGATCGACGTCACCGTGAGATCGAATGCGAGCGAGGAGAAGAGCGGCCAGACCAGACGTTCGCCCGGGCTGTACTGATCCCTGGCCCAAGTGATGTAATTGACCAGGCTGTGGTGCTCGATCATCACGCCCTTGGGCGTGCCGGTGGACCCCGACGTGTAGATGACGTAGGCGAGACTATCGGGAGCGATCGACCGCTGCGCATTTGCGGCGGGATGGCTGCGAAAGACGGCACAGTCGGCATCGAGCGTCAGGATGCGCGCCGCGTCGCTGGGCACGTTACCCGCGAGCTGAGACTGGGTGATCAGGATCGGCGAGGTGCCGATATCGCGCAGCATGAAGCCGAGACGCTCGTGCGGCGTGGCGGGATCGATGGGGACATAGGCCGCGCCGGACTTCAGTACGCCGAGGATGGCGCACACGACCTCGATCGAGTGCTCCATGTACACAGCGACGAATTGCTCCACACCGCATGTACGCAGATGGCCCGCGATCTGGTTGGCGCGCTCATTGAGCTCGCGGTACGTCACTGACCGATCGCTGCACCGAATCGCTTCGTCGTCCGGCGTGCGCGCGACCTGCTGTTCAAACAGCGACACGATGGTCATAGCGACGAGGCGATCATCTCTTTGAGGACTTCGTTGGAGCCGGCGTAGAGCCGGTGCACGCGACTGTCGGTCCACATCCGAGCGATGGGGTACTCGGCCAGGTAGCCGTAGCCGCCGTGGAGCTGCAGGCACTCGTCGACGATCCGGCACTCGCAATCGGTCAGCCAATACTTGGCCATTGCGGTGGTGAAGGGGTCGAGCTGGCCGGCAATGAAGCGCTCCACGCATTTGTCGAGGAAGACGCGCGCGATATGCGCGTGCGTGGCGCACTCGGCCAACGTGAAGCGGGTATTTTGGAAGTCGATCAGCGGTTTGCCGAACGCCGAGCGTTCCTTCGCGTACTTGGTCGTGATGGAAACCGCGCGCTCCGCGGTCGCCACGGCGGCGACTCCAATCGCGAGGCGCTCATAGCTCATCATTTCCATGATCTGGAAAGCACCCCGGCCCTCGGCGGGACCGAGGAGGTTTGTCACCGGGACCCGCACATCATTGAAGAACAGCTCGCAGGTGTCTTGCGCCTGCATGCCGATCTTATCGAGCGGGTGCCCGACGTGATAACCCGGAAGATCCTTCGTTTCCACGATGATGAGCGAGATGGCTTTCGGTCCGGCGGCTTTTACATCGGTCTTGACGGCGAGACAGACGAGACCGGCATGCCAGCCGTTGGTGATGAATGTCTTGGCGCCGTTGATGACGTAGCTGTCACCTTCGCGGCGGGCGGTGGTGGTGATGCCCTGCAAGTCCGAACCGGCGCCGCGCTCACTCATGGCGATCGCGCCCACCAACTCGCCGCGCGCCATGCGGGGCAACCACCCGCGCTTTTGCGCTTCGCTGCCGTAGGTGAGGATGTAGTGCGCGACGCTGTCGTGGATGAAAGACGCGAACGGCAGCCCCACACGCGTGAGCTCCTCGACCACGACGGCTTCGTGGGCAAAGGTGCCGCCACCGCCTCCGTATTCCACGGGAACGTCGCTGAGCAGCATGCCGGCCGCGCCTGCCTTCGTCCACGCGTCGGCGTCCGGAAACTGCTGCTCGCGCCAGCGGTCCAAGTGCGGCGCCAATTCGGCCTGGACGAATGCTCTGATTCTCGAGCGAAACGTCCGCAGCGCGCTCAAGGGGGAAGGCCGGGGGGGTACGGTTGTCGCTGCACGGACGACCTCGGTCGTCGCCGCCAGCCGCGTGACTTCGTTGGGGTCCATGGGTTGCACGGACGCCGGTGCATGGATGGTGCCAAGCACAGACGCACGCCTGCGGTGTGGGGCATGTTGCACGCCTGCAACAGCTGAGGCGGGGCGCGACGGTACCTGATGCACGACGGCCGCCGGGCACCCCGGCGGCCGTGTCAATTCGTGCGAAACTCGGCTTTCAAATGATGTTATTGATCGCCTGCACGAGGCCCCGGACGGCGCCGGTAACAGGGTTGAGCGCCTGCCCGAGGTTGCACAGCAGACTCCCCAAGGCACCTGAGCCGCGCGCGTCGACCGTCGCCGCGGGCACGTCCACCTGCGCCACCAGCGCATTGATGTCGATCGGAGCGAGATCGAGCGTCACGATGTCACATTGACCCGGACCCGAACTGGTGACATCGAGGGTCGTGGTAAAGTCCTGCGAGATCACCTGGCTACCGAGCACGCCGCCCGTCAACTGGAGGACGCCTTCCGCCGACACGCCGACGATTTGTCCGACGGTGTTTTCGACGAGGCCAATGTTCTCGACGACGGCCTGATTGATCGTCACGTCACCGAGGCTGCCGATGAGTGGCAGGCTGAGCCCCGTGACGCTATTGAGGGTCAAGCCAGATCCGTGCGGATGATGGACTTGGAAACTCGGGGATCGCGCCGAGGCGGGTGGCGCAGTGGGATTTTGGGTGCAGGCAAGCCCCAACGCCAAGGGCAAGGCAAGCGCAATCAGACGGTTTTTCATGGTGCGTCCTTTCTGAATTACTTCCGGTGGGGATAAAAACACTGCGGCCGCCGAAGATTTCCGGCGGCCGCAATGGCTTCACTAACTGCACGCACGTTCACCCAATCTCGGAAGGACGAGTCGACCCGCCGCGCGAAGCGACGGGCCGAGCTCTTTACGTCCTACCGCTCCTCTTCAACGTAGCCACCCTCATCCTCACGCTCGGGATTCGAGCCGGGGCGATTGCGCTCCCCTTCCTTCCTCTTCATGGGGCCCGTCTCATCAGGCCGCGGCTGCCGCGGGTTATTCGGGTCGAGTCGCATATTCTTCTCCGTAAGTGTTTAGGAGGAAAGAACGTCTGCGTGCAGTTGCAAGCTATGAGCACCGAATAGCAACTAAAATCGGTCCGATGGGTGAGATGGGATCTAATACCGGATGGGGAGGTGGGCTTAGTGGCCATCCAAACAGCGGCATTTGCGTATGCGATTGCGAGCCGGCTTGCGTACGTCCTGTTCGTGGGAATCACGTTGCGACGCGAAGACCGCGAATCGCGCTACGTTCGCGCGCTCGGCCCGGTCGAGGGATTTCGTCGCTTCCGGCGTATCGCCGCGTTCGTCATGAACAACGACGCAGTCGCTTTCATCATACTGTGCTTCGTCAGCCGCGACACGCTGGCGCTGCCCGTCTCGTCAACCGCCTCGTTTATCGCAGGGCTGGTTCTCGCAATCGTCGGCGTCGGCACGAAGCTCTGGGCCGCCGGCACGCTCGGCAGCGACGCCTATTACTGGCGCAACTTCTTCGATCCGGTGTCCGCGCGTGGGCCGGTGTCCAGTGGTCCCTATCGCTTCGTGTCGAATCCGATGTACACGGTCGGCTACCTCCAGACCTACGGACTCGCGTTGATTCTCAGGTCGTTGCCTGGGCTCGTGGCCAGTGTATTCGCCCAGGTCGCGATTCTCGTCTTCCACGTCACGGTCGAGAAGCCGCATTTCGAACGGCTACATCGCACTAGCTGACTCGCGCGGAACGCCGTCTATTGTGGCGGTGATGCTGCGGCTTTCCTTCGTCCTGTTGGCGCTCGCCCTCGCGTGCCGGAACCGTGCCAATGCCGCCGGCGACGAACAAGACCCCGCTGCTCCGGAGCAGCATCCCGACGAGCATGCCGCGATGGCTGCCGAACACGCGATGGCCGGCCCCGCCGGCGCTGTCGCCGAGGATCTGCATCTGCGCCTGACGGCGCTGCGGCCCGCGGCGCCCGGCGATTCGGCGCGGGCTGCCGAAGTGCTCGCGGTGATGCGGCGCGATTTGGCGCGCTACCGCGACATTCGGATCGCGGAAGGTGACGGCTTCCGCCAGTACGTTCCGACGCCCGGCGCGCCGGTGCAGCACTACACGAAGCTGCGCTGGGCATTCGAATCGCGGACCGCGCTCGATCCTTCGCGTCCCACCTCGCTGCTCTATCAGCGCGCGGCCGACGGCAGTCTCACGCTCGTCGGCGCGATGTTCACCGCGCCTCCGCAGACCACCGAAGACGAGCTGAACGAGCGGCTACCCCTCAGCATCGCGCGCTGGCACCAGCACATCAACTGGTGTCTGCCACCGCTCGGCGAGCGGCAGCGCTGGAGCGAGACGAAGGACGGGCAGCCGGTGTTCGGACCCAAGTCGCCGATTGCAACGGCAGATGCATGCAAGGCGGTGGGCGGCCGGTTTCATCCGCGCCTGTTCGGCTGGATGGTGCACGTGATGGCGTTCTCCGGCGGCGATCCATGGGCGACGCATGGCGACGCGCACGAAGCCCATAGCCATTAGTGTCGCTTGACGGTCCTTCCAATGCGCGGTAGCACTAGGGCGTCGACACTCCCCACGGGGGCATGACCATGCGGCGAGTTGGAAGTCTTCTCGTTCTGTCGTTCGCGTTTCTTCCTTCCGTGGTCCTGGCGCAAGGCTCGATCACGGGGAAAGTATCGGACGCTCAGGGCGCGCCGCTCGCGCGGGCGATGGTGTCGGCCGAGGGAAGCGGCCTGAGCGCGACGACCAACGATCAGGGTCGTTACGAGATCCGCGGCGTTGCGCCCGGCACGTACACGATGCGCGTTCGGCTGCTGGGATATCTGCCGCAGTCGGCGAGGGTAATCATCGGCCAGACGGCGGTCGTGCAGGATTTCACGCTGGCCGTGCAGGCGATCAGCCTCTCGCCGGTCGACGTGGTCGTGGGTTCGCGCGCGCATCACACCGCCGGCGAGCAGCTCGCCGTTCCGGTCGACGAGTTCACCTCCCAGGACATCGCGCAGCAAGGCACCAACGAGACGAGCCAGATTCTTCAGAATCTCGCGCCATCGGTGAACTTCCCGCGGCAGAGTGTCACTGATGCGAATGACATCGTGCGGCCATTCACGATGCGCGGTCTGAGTCCCGACCATACTCTCGTGCTGCTGAACGGCTGGCGCCGCCATCAAATGGCGGTGATGAACACGTTCGCCTACGGCATGGGGGCCGGCTCCAGCGGCGTTGACCTCAACGCGCTGCCGGGAAGCGCAATCGACCGCATCGAAGTGTTGCGGGACGGTGCGGCGGCCCAGTACGGCTCCGACGCGATCGCCGGCGTGGTCAACGTGGTGTTGAAGGAGGGCGGCTTCTCACCCTTCGTTAACGGCTCTGTGGGGCAATACTCCACGGATAACACGAGCCGCCACATCAACGACGGCACCACGGCCGATGTAAACGGGGGATATGGCGTGGGACTGGGCCACGGATCGCTCGCGGTGTTCGGCGAATATTTACATCGTGATCCAACGAATCGCGCGTGGGCGGATTCGTTCCCGTTGGACCCGAGCGGGAAAGACGTGGTCGATCCCGCCACCGGCCGCGTGATTCAGAAGGTGAACGCGGTCCCGCAGCCGAATTACCACTGGGGTGACGGGCTCGAGAAGGACGCGATGGGGTTCGCGAACTTTCGGATGCCGCTCAATCCCGGCGGAACGAGTGAGGTGTACGCGTTCGGCGGCTACAGTCATCGCGATGGGACCGGGAACGGGTTCTGGCGCTATTTCGACAGCAACAGAAACTGGCAGGAGCTCTATCCACATGGTTTCCTGCCGCAGTTTCACCCGATGGTCATCGACTTCTCGGGGGTCGGCGGCTTCCGGGCGAACGTGAGCGGCTGGTCGCTCGATGTCGGCGGCTCGTACGGCAAGAACCGATTCGACTACGACCTCGAGCACACCAACAACGCGTCGCTCGGCCCCTGCCTCGTCACGCCATGCGCCCCGGGCGCCGATGGGATCCTTGGGACAGCCGATGATCCGGGGATTCCAAACCAGGAGTCGTTTTTTGCGGGGCGGCTCGAGCGCAC
This sequence comes from Gemmatimonadales bacterium, assembly GCA_035551075.1. Taxonomy (GTDB): domain Bacteria; phylum Gemmatimonadota; class Gemmatimonadetes; order Gemmatimonadales; family GWC2-71-9; genus 20CM-2-65-7. The sequence goes on from DASZNX010000043.1 coordinate 6,611, forward strand.
CGAGGCGATCGCGGCGATCAACCTCGCCAACAAGGTGAATCTGGGGCTGTCCGCTCCCGTCAACGTGGCGCTCGGAGCGGCGTACCGGCACGAGGACTTCAAGATCACGGCGGGTGAGAAGGCGTCCTGGATCAACGGCAATCATTTGGGTCAGGACAGCGCCGGAGCGGACGGGATTTTTGGCACCGCGGACGACAAAGGCCCCGCACCCGCCGGCTCATCGGTATTCCCGGGCTTTGCA
>DASZNX010000044.1:0-11835 GCA_035551075.1 Gemmatimonadales bacterium
GCCGTAGGGAGTGCGGTGCAGCAAGATCGGCAGCGGGCCGGATGCGCTCACCGGCCGTTCGATGACGGTGTGCAGCTTCACACCGTCGCGCATCGGGATCATGACTTCGGTGCGCTCATATCCGGCGACCTGGACCGGAGCGGGCGACTGCACGAGAACGGCAACAAGAAGAGCGAGCATGCTGTAGAATGGCGGCAATCAAGACGTCCGCAAGTTTTCCATGAGTTCCGCGGCACGCGCCAAAAGCTCCTGATCTTCGGCCGGCAGTCGCGCGATCCCCCGCATGAGTCGTTCGACCCGTCGCGCCCGGCCCTTCTCGAGCAGGCGTTTCCCCGCCGCCGTCGCTTCCACCAGCTGCACCCGCCCGTCCTGGGCATGACTCACTCGCCGCACCAGCCCGCGCCGCTCCAATCCATCGACCAGCCGCGTGATCGTCGGCCGGCGCACCTGCTCCGCCTCGGCGAGCGCGCTCATCGTGACCGGTCCACGAAACACGAGCACCGACATCACCGATGCGCGCGGAGCGGTCAGCCCCATCGCCTTGTCCTCGACGCGCAGGCGTCGCAGCAAATGGATCGCCGCCGAATGCAGCCGGTCGGCGATGGCTCGGCCCGGTGGGGCTTGACGGGAGGTCGCAGGCATAATTACTTAGCTAAAGCTAACTACTTTCCGGGGAGGAGCAATGGAGCTCGCGCAGATCACCAACGTCGTGCACGACATCGACCGCGCCGTGAAATTCCACCGCGACACCCTCGGCCTGCCCCTGCTGTTTCAAGCGCCGCCGGCGCTTGCGTTCTTCCAGGTCGGCCCCGTGCGGCTCATGTTGTCGCCGCCCGAGAATCCCAGCCAGGACCATCCGGGCTCGGTGCTCTATTTGAAGGTGAAAGACATCGAAAGCGTGCATCGCGCGTTGACGGCGAAAGGAGTGCAATTCGTGGACAAGCCGCATCGCGTGCACGCGGCGGCCAATTACGACTTATGGATGACGTTCTTCCATGACCCCGACAATAATCCGATGGCGCTCATGGAGGAGAAACCAAAGCCGAGCGCTTCCTGAACGATGAGATCACCGCGACACTCGCCACCAGAATGTTCGCGACGATCACCGGCAGCGAATGGATCAGGACGCCGTAGAGCGCCCACAGCCCCGCCGCGACCCCCTGGACGCGGCGGAGCCCCCTGGGCCCCTTGGTGAAGTAGGAAACCAGAAACACCGCCGTCGCGAGCCATCCGATCCAGTCGACGTTCCGCATCATAGTCGGGATGTCCCCCCTCCCCTCTTAGAACGAAAACCCTTTTCGCAGTGTAGCCCCCCATCGCCGCCCGTTCACGCCCTGGCCGAATCGATAGCCGAACGCCAGCTCGGCGGCCTCGCCGCGCACCGCGCGCGTGGGACCGAAGCGCAGCGAGACTCCGGCGTTGCCGCCCTGCCGGGGCGCCTCATCGGCATACCAGGCGCCTCCATAATCAAGAAACGGCGCGAGGCCAAATGCCAGCAAGCCGAACATTTCGTCCGCAACGAGAATGCGATCCTCCAGCACGAACCAGGTCATCCGGGTCCCGGTGAAATTGTGGATGCCGAAGAGGCGCGGGGACCGCTGCTCGAGCCACGGATCGAACTCGCGCCCGGGCTTCGGATTGGTCAACAACCCTCCCTCGGCGTGCGCAATCAGCGTATGCCGCGCGATGTTCTGGCTGACGACGGTAAGTCCCGCGCGCGTGCGAGACGAGTCGGAGCCGCCGCCGTTCCCGGCGTTGGCATCGACTTGCACCTCCGCGAATCCGCGGGTCCAGACAGTCGACGCCTGCGCATGCGCTTCATAGCCGAGGCCCGATTCCAGCACGGCGCCCAGACGGAGACTCGGCGAGAGATCCACGTCCTCGCGCCGCGCGTACGAATTGAAGTGCTCGAGCACGCGGAATCGCGCGGAGCCGACATCGATCCCCGCGCGTACCGTTGTGAAGACAGAGTAGGGGAAGGGCGTGGTGCCGCTGTCGGCAAAATTCTCCCGCCGCCACTCCCAGGTGCCCCAGAGCCGCCGGTAGGAGTGGCTGTTCGGGTGTAGTCCCACACCGCCGGTCAGCCCGACGCGCAAGAGGCGATGCCACTGCGTGAGGATCAACGAATCATCGCGATAGCTCAGCACCCGCTCGTCGGCCACCTGTCCAAATGTCTCGACGGAGTGCGGCGCGGCGGTCTCATGGAAGGGCAGGCCGAACAGCCATTCGCCGAGCTGTCCATCCGACAGGTGAGAGTACTTGGTTTCCAGCAACGTTCGACGGCCGAAGAAGTGCGGATTGATGAATGCTAAATCGAGCCGCCGGCGGTCGGGGTTCTTCTCGTAGACGAGCGCGACCTCCGTCGCAGTGCCGAGAAAGTTTCGCTCGACGAAGCCGAGTTGCCATGTGACGTCGCCACCCACATTGGCGTAGCCCGCCCGCGGCTGAGTGCTCCAACCGTCCGCGGTCACAGCTCGGATCGCCAGCTTGTCTCCGGGATTGACTCGCACGGTATCGACGCGCACAGAGCGGAACACCTCAAGCGACCGGAGCATGCGCTCGCTTTCCTCCATGCGCGCCAGATCGAAGGGATCGCCCGGATTCAGAAGCAGCCGCCGGCGGATGACCCACTGCCGCGTTCGCCGGTGCAGGCTGTTGGCGAGGTTGGCGAACCAGTCAGGCGCCGCGTCGGCCGAGTCGAAAATGTTGCGGTTGATGATGATGATGGTATCGACGGTCAGACGGCCCGGCCGCCGCACGGACGTAGAGTCGGTCTGCGCAATCAGAGCGCGGGACGCCCCAATGGCCAGTGAGGCCACGAGCGCCAGCATGACGACGCCAGTCCGCCCGTCCGCCCGTCCTGCCGTCAGGGTCGCACCCCGTGAATCCGCTGCCGTAACCGGTACGTTGCGTGTGTCTGCGGATCGTCCCACGCCGTGAAGTACAGCATCGCGTCAATCCGGCCGGCGAGTTGGCGGGACCCGCGCGTCTGGAGCGTGTACGTGCCGCGCACGGAATCGCCCCGCAGGGGTCGGCACAAGCAGGTCACCGTCGCGAAGGCGGGGATGGAGTCGCCCAGCGCGTACGGATGATAGGCGGCGCGCGCGCGAACGTCGCCGAGGTCGAGCGCGATGCTCAGCGAATACTCGTCGCCCGCGGCCTCACTGGGATCGAACTCGAAGCGCGCCAGGATGACGTCGTGACGCTCCACGACGCCGCTCGTGTCGATGCGGAGATGGATGAGCGTATAACGGGGATCCGGCTGGACGACGATGCGGCCGTGCTGTTGCCATTCGCCCTTCGTCTGCGCGCCCTGCGTGTCGCCGGGGCGCGGCAGAATATCGCATGCGGTAACCACCCAGCCGATCAATACGCACTCAAGTACCGCTCGAGCTCCCACTCGCTGACCTTTCCGATGTACTCCTGCCATTCCTCGCGTTTCGCCTCGACGAACCGCTCATAAATGTGCGTGCCAAGCGCGTCTCGAATGACCGCGTCCTTCTCCAGCGTGTCCAGCGCTTCGTGCAGATCGCGCGGCAGGTCGTCGATGCGGTACTTGCGGCGTTCCCGGAAGCTCATCTCGAAGATGTTCTTGTTCACGGGATCGGGTGGCGTGAGCTTCTGCTCCACGCCATCGATGCCCGCCGCCAGCTGCACCGCGAGGGCGAGATACGGGTTCGCCGAAGGATCCGGCATCCGCAGCTCGCACCGCGTCCCCGCGCCGCGTCGATCCGGAATTCTCACCAGGGGTGACCGATTCCGCATCGACCAGGCCACATTGACGGGCGCCTCATACCCCGGTACCAGCCGTTTGTAACTGTTCACGAGCGGGTTGGTGACGGCGCAGAACCCGCGGGCATGAGTCAGCAGCCCGCCGATGTAGGATAGGGCGACCCTCGAGAGCTCCCATTGCGCCTTCGCATCGTGAAAGGCGTTGGCGCCATTGCGGAACAATGACTGGTGCGTGTGCATGCCCGATCCGTTCTGCCCGAAGATCGGCTTCGGCATGAAGGTCGCCAGGAAGCCGTGCCGGTACGCGACGTTACGGACGATGAACCGAAACGTCGCGAGGTTATCGGCCGTTTGGAGAGCCTCGGCGTAGCGAAAATCGATCTCGTGCTGTCCCGGCGCGACCTCATGGTGTCCCGCCTCGACTTCGAAACCCATCGCGACCAGGTCCTTCACGATCAGCCGGCGGATTTCCTCCGCGCGGTCGACCGGCGTCTGATCGAAATAGCCGCCGTGGTCGTGTGTGACCGTGGTGGGCTCGCCGCTCGCATCGAGCTGAAAGATGTAGAACTCCGCTTCCACGCCGGCCATCATCTCATAGCCGTGCGTCTTGGCTTTGGCGATTTGCCGCTTGAGCGCCTGGCGCGTGCAACCCGCGAAGGCGGAGCCGTCAGGGTTGTAAATGTCGCAAATGACCCGCGCGACTTTGCCGGCCGCGTCGCCATTCGGGAGTACGCGGAAGGTCTCGAGGTCGGGCTTGAGCACCATGTCCGACTCTTCGATCCGCACGAACCCCTCGATCGACGATCCGTCGAACATGATGTCGCCCTCGAGCGCCTTCTCGAACTGACTCTCGGGCACCTCCACGTTCTTGTTGACGCCGAGGATGTCCGTAAACTGCAACCGGAGGGAGATTACGTCCTGCTTTTTCGCGATCTCGAGAATTTCGCGTTTTGTTGGCATGGAGAGGAGGCGGTAAGGGGCGGTAAAGAGGCGGTAAGGGGCGGTAGGTGTTGATCCGCCTACCGCCCCCTACCGCCTCCTACCGCCCGTCAGTTACGCGTCGTAATACAGGAAGAACTCGTACGGATGCGGACGCAAAGCGACCGCGTCGACATCCTTGGTCCGCTTCATCGCGAGCCACGTGTCGATCAGGTCCTGCGTGAAGACACCACCCTCCAGCAGGAACGCATGATCCGCCTGGAGCGCCTGCAGCGACTCGAGCAGGCTTCCGGGCGTGTTCTTGACATGCTTCCGCTCTTCCGGCTCCAACTCGTACAGATCGACATCCATCGGCTTCGGCGGCTCGATCTTGTTCTTGATGCCGTCCAGGCCGGCCATGAGCAGCGCCGCGAACGTGAGGTATGGGTTCGCCGACGGATCCGGCGCCCGGAACTCGAGCCGCTTGGCCTTCGGCGACGTCGAGTACATCGGGATGCGGCAGATCGCCGAGCGATTGCGCTGCGAGTAGATCAGATTGATCGGCGCCTCGTAACCCGGCACCAGACGGCGATAGCTGTTCGTCGTCGGCGCCGCGAACGCGAGCAGCGCGGCGGCGTGCTTGATCAAGCCGCCGATGTACCAGCGCGCCGAGTCGGAAATCAGCGCGTAGCCGTTCTTGTCGAAGAACAGGTTGTTCGACCCGTTCCACAAGCTCATGTGCACGTGCATGCCGGAGCCGTTGTCGCCGAACATCGGCTTGGGCATGAACGTCGCCGTGTAGCCGTTGGCGGCGCACACATTCTTGACGATGTACTTGTACATCATGATCTGGTCGGCCATGCGCGTCAGTGTGCTGTAGCGCATGTCGATTTCGGTCTGGCCCGCGGTGCCGACCTCGTGGTGATGCACTTCGACCTCGATACCGGCCGCGATCATCGCGAGCATGATCTTGGAACGCAGGTCCTGCAGCCGGTCGGTCGGCGGCACAGGGAAGTAGCCTTCCTTGTGGCGCGGCCGGTGGCCGAGGTTGGCACTCCCGTTTGTGCCGCTGTTCCAGATGCCCTCTTCCGAATCGATGTAGTAGTAGCCTTCGTGCGCGTTCTGGTCGAACCGCACTGAATTGAAGATGTAGAACTCGGCCTCGGGACCGAAGTACGCAGTCGTGGCGACGCCGCTCTTCTTCAAGAACGCTTCGGCCTTACGCGCCACGTACCGAGGGTCACGGCTGTATGGCTCGCGAGTGATTGGGTCGACGATGTCACACGTGAGCGACAGCGTCGGAACCTGCAGGCACGGATCCACGAACGCGCTGGTCGGATCCGGAATCAACAGCATGTCGCTTTCGTTGATGGCCTGAAAGCCCCGAATCGACGACCCGTCAAAACCCAAACCGTCCTTGAAGGTGTCTTCCTCGAGCTCCTTGAGCGGAGTCGAGAAATGCTGCCAGGTGCCCGGCAGATCGGTAAAGCGGACGTCGACGACCTGAACTCCGGCTTCCTTGGCCTTGCGAATGACCTCTGTGGGCGACGGGCCCACAGTCGGCTTCGCGCCACCGGTGACGGTGGGTTCCAGCGTAGCAGTCATTGGGTGGGATCTCCTTCCCGAGTCGGTGAGACGCTTTGCAAGCGGCGAGCCATACGGGAAGGTAGAGGGCATCGGCACGGGTGTCAAGAAAATCGTGCATGATTTGCAAAGAAACAGCCTCAGTCCACTTTTGCACACCCCAAAATGTGTAAAAAGTGTGCTCAAATGTGCAGCAAATGCGCTACAGCGATTCCACGAAGTGAAGCAGCTCCACGGCTGAAAATTCGCCGAAGCGCTCGTGAATATCCCTCTCCTGCCATTCGAGGAAGATCCACCCGGTCATCTTGTGCTGCTGTCCGCTGACAAAGTGAATGCGTCCGCGAACCGCGCCGAGCGTCGTATCGGGTTGGCCCTCGAGATAGACGTCCCAGCGCTGCTCCCCGCGTTTGAGCTCACCCATATGCTTGCCGTACTCGGTACCCGCCATGCGCCCTACACTACGGGCTTTCATTCCGCCCGCTAGCCCGCCCAGCCCGCCCAGCGCCCCGGCCGCCTGCCTCCGTGGCCGGTCGCGAGTACATTCTCACGCCTATGACCTGCCATGCGTGTGGCGCCCAACTTTCCTCTGGCGCACGCTTTTGCCATAAGTGCGGTGCGGCAGTCGGCGTGCAAACCGGCGGGTGGCGAGCAGGGCTTCCGTGGGGCATCGCCGGGGCGGCAGTGGGAGCGCTCGTCGCTGTGCTCGCGATGCGCGGAGGGGGCAGCAGGCAGGGCGCGGCGGACACCGCGGAACAACTCACTGCTTCCGGTCCCATGCTTCGCGCTCCCGACATCAGCCAGATGTCCCCGGAGGAGCGCGCCAATCGCCTGTTCAACCGCGTCATGATCCTGGCCGAGGCAGGTAAAGAGGATAGCGTCCGCTTCTTTCTTCCAATGGCCCTGGGCGCCTACTCACAGCTGCCGAGCCTCGATGCGGATGCGCGTTACCATGTGGGCCTGCTCGAACTGGCGGGAGGCAACCCGGCCGCGGCGCTGGCTCAGGCGGATAGCATCCAGCGCTCCATCCCCACGCACCTCTTCATCTATGTACTGCGCGCTCACGCCTACCAGCAGCAGGGCAACACACAGCAAGAGCGCCGGGCGTACGCCGATTTTCTCCGCAACGAGCCGGCGGAAACCGCCAAGAACCGACCCGAGTACGCCGATCACTCAGATGCGTTGAAAAGCTTCAAAACGGAGGCGTCTCGCATCACACAAGGCAAAGCGAACACGTGACCACGCTGCCCGCGTCCCCAATCCCGCATCCCGGCATCATCCGCGTCGCCCACAGTCCCGACGCCGACGACGCCTTCATGTTCTGGGCGATGGCGGCCGGAAAGATCGATACCGCCGGCCGCCGGTATGTGCATGAGCTGGGCGACATCGAGAGCCTGAACCGGCGCGCCCTCGCGGGTGAGCTGGAGGTCAGCGCCGTCTCGCTGCACGCATACGCCTATCTCGCCGAGCGGTATGCCCTGCTTGCGCATGGAGCGAGCATCGGTGATCGGTACGGTCCGCGCATCGTCGCGCGTGACCCGGCGCCGCGCGATCCGCGCGCGGGGCTGGCGCACCGCATGATCGCGGTGCCGGGCGAGCTGACCACCGCTTTTCTCGCGCTGCGCTTATACCAGCCCGCTGCGCGACACGTCGTCGTGCCGTTTGACCAAATCGAAGCTCATGTCGCCGCCGGACGAGCCGACGCCGGACTGCTGATTCACGAAGGCCAATTGACGTATGCCGATCGCGGCCTCCATCTCTGGGCTGACATGGGCGAGTGGTGGTACCAAGAAACGGGCTTACCGCTGCCCTTGGGCGGAAACGTCGTGCGTCGCGATCTGGGTAACGAGTTGATGCGCGCGATTGCGCGTGATCTCAAGGCGAGCATCGAGTACGGCCTGGCACACCGTGCAGAAGCGCTGAAGCACGCGCAGGAATTCAGCCGTGGTCTCGACACGAAACGTCTCGACGAATTCGTCGGCATGTACGTGAACGCCTACACGGTCGACTATGGCGCGACCGGCCGGCGCGCTGTGACGGAGCTCCTCACCCGCGCGTGCGACGCGGGACTCATTCCGCGACCGATCGATCTGGCGTTTGTCGCCGCCGATTCCTAGTTTGCGTCGGCATTCGCAAGGAGTCGCGGTTGACTGCTCAACCTGGTCTCCCCCTCCCGCTCCCCTTCCCCGTCGTCACCGTTCTTGTGGTCGATGACGAGGAGCCGATTCGGAATGCGCTACGGAAATATCTGAAACAACAGCAGTTTGAAGTCTTCACGGCGGGATCGGCCGACGAAGCGTTGCAGCAATTGCGGCTTCACAAGGTCCACCTGATGCTGTCGGATATCCGCATGCCGGGCACCAGCGGGGTCGATCTCGTGCCACAATCGCTCGAGATCGAGCCTGATCTTGCGATTCTGATGCTCACCGCCGTCAACGACGCGACGAGCGCCGCGCTGTGCATGCAGCGCGGCGCGATGGATTATCTCACCAAGCCCATCGAGCTCGCGGACCTCGGGCGCGCCATCCAACGGGCGCTGAAGCGGCGCGAGATGCTCCTCGAGAATCGGCATCTCAATCAATGGCTGAAGGAAGAAGTCACGACACGAACCGCGGAGCTGCAACGCGAGCGCCATCGGTTGGAGCGGGTGTCGACCGCGACGCTCGAGGCCCTCGTCAACGCCCTCGAGGCAAAGGACCCGTACCTGCGCGGTCACTCGGCGCGAGTGGCCGACCTGTCAGCCAACATCGCGACCGAACTGGGAATGTCCGAAGAAGACGTGGATCGCGTGCGAATGGGCGGCCGGCTGCACGACCTGGGCAAGATCGGAACGCGCGACGGCGTCGTTAATAAGGAAGGGCCGTTGACCCCCGAAGAATTCGAGCATGTGAAACAGCACGTCATCATCGGCGCGCAGATTCTCGCACCGCTGGCGCACCTCGGCGACATCGTTGCAATGGTGAAGAGCCATCATGAACGCTGGGATGGGACCGGCTACCCGGACGGCTTGCGCGGCGAAGAAGTCCACGTTGGAGCACGGGTGATCGCCGCGGCGGAAGTCTACGACGCTCTGACGACAGCCAGACCTTATCAGGACAAGATGACGCCGGAGCAGGCTGTCGAGCGCATGGCGGATTTGTCAGGGACAGTGCTGGACCCAAAAATCTACGATGCGCTGGTGAGGCTAGTCGGCCGCCGGCAGACGCTGGTTTTTCTCGACGAAGACGTCGGGCCTTCCCTATAAAAAGACCAAGCCCCGGGGCGAGAAGCTCCCCGGGGTTGGCGGTCGGGTGAAGTGGCCGTCACACTTCAGCCGCGACCCTTCATCAACGTGTATCGGTGCATCCAGGTTTCATACGATTAGATGCCGCGACCCGCTGAACGGTTGCACCTACCAAAGCTTCATTCTGCCAACCCGTGACAGCGTGATGGTTTCGGACTGCGACCCGCGCCGCAGAACGATGCTTGTGTTCGACACGCCCCATGCCATTCCGGTAGGACCGAAGACGATCACTTTGTTGGAGACATCCATTTGCACGCCGTGACTGGCTGGCCCCGGCGTGCGCCACCAGGGAACCCAGCCCTGGGCTTCGAGTCTGTCGATGCGAATCGTGTCGAGCTCGAATGACACACGCGCGCGAGTCGCCTGTTGCACGGCTCCGTGCCGTCCGACCGCCAATGCCGTTGTGACATCTCGGACGGCGCGCTCGGTCTCCAGCCAATCGATCAGCCTGGCCGCTCGAGGAATCCAGAACGCCATCAGAATGGCGGCGATGCAAGTCACGACGACCAGTTCGATCAGCGCGAATCCTTTGGGCATTCCCCAGGTATAGCCTGTCAGCGAAACCCTTCGTCATCTGAAAAACCCAGCGAAAAGCACGAAAACGCGTTAATTGCGGGCTAACGCCGCGCCGGGCCAAACGCTATGTTGGTGCGCGTGATGGTCTTGCCATGCGGCATACCGGCTGCACATGAGGCGCGCAATGGTGACTGAAGCCAAAGCGCATCGTACCGGTCTTCCCCACTCGGTCTTCTTGCAACGTGTGACCGATGAACCGGCGACATCAGCCCTCGTGCGGTTAGGCCAGGGCGCGTTCCTCGCGTTGCGGTTCGTCGATTTGCTTTCCCCCGATCGTGAAGCGCCGACGCCGGATGTGTTCCGGTACCAGTGGGCCGCCACCGAGCGCTACTGCGCGGAGCTCGCCGGTGAAGGAACCGAGGCGTCGCACTTGAGCTGCATCGTGCGCGCGACGGGGGAGGCGCATCGAACCGGCGAGGTTCATCTCATTGCCCCATCGCTCTTCGCCTACGCGTTGTTTCTCGAACAGGAATCGCATCTCGACGAAGCCGAAGACGTTCTGCTCACGATGATCGCGGTCGGCGACAGCCGGCTACTCATCACCGATACGGTCACCGCGTGGCTTCGACTCGCGCGTGTGCGACGCATGCTCACGGATTGGGAAAGCTCATTGACCGCATACGCTATGGCCGGTCGGATCGCCGCGGCCGCGGGCGACCGTCAGTCCGTGCTACTCAGTCGCGTCGGCCGCTGCAACGTCATGCACTTCCGCGGTAATCTCGCGGACGCGGAGACCGCCTGGCGGGACGTGCTGAAGGACGCCACCGACCAGGGATTCCGCGCGGTCCAGGCCCAGGCCGAACATGGACTGGGCACGGTACTCGAGCGCCGCGGCCGCCCGCAGGAAGGCATTCCTCATTTGTGGCGCGCCTACGAGCTCTACGAGGATGACTCGTCCCGGATGCGCGCGCTGGGCGACCTCGGCCTCGTTCTCCTGGCAATCGGCCAGGTTGCGGACGCTGAACAGGCGCTCAACGAGGTGGTCCGCCGCGAGACCGTCGCCGACAATCTCTCGAACGCCAAGATCGAGCTGATGAACTGCGCGTCGTTCCGGCGCGACCGGGTCACGTTCGAGCGGTGGCGCGAGCGCGCGCTCGCTCATGCCGCGGAATCGCCCCCCAATATCAGAACCGACTACCATCTCAAAGCCGGAATCGGCTACGCGCGATTCGAGAACTACGCGCGTGCCGAGCAGGAGCTGCGGCGCGCGCTGGAGATTGCGACGACGCACGAATTACATGAATTCGTGTTCCGCATCGAACGCTTGATCAGCCGGCTCGAGGATTGCGCGGCCCGCGATGATCTGGACGACGCAGTCCCGGAGCCGGCCGATCCATCCGAGGCCCTCCGCGAAATTTCGGCTTCGCTGGCGGCGCTCGGTGAATGAGCGTTAGTGACAGGTCACTGGATTGTTGTGATCGCAAGTCTCACTGCTCGGGCCTGAGGCATCGGCGCATGCCGCCGCGGTGAGGGCGAATGAGACGAGGAGCAGGGCCAGGGCACAGCGGATGCGGCGGGTCATAGAGCCTCCACGGTTCGGGGAGATGGTGAGCGAGCAGCAGCGAACTTGATTCCCGAGGCCGGTCTCGTTTAGGGCGTTTTTGCTGCATCGTAGGGCGATTTTGCGGCAGGGCGGAATTCTTTCGGAGGGTATGTAGGGAAATGCTGGTACTGGCGGCGGTTCCCGACTTGCAGTTCCAGAAGCTACGGGCGGCGGTTGCGGCGCGATTCCATGTGGCGCGGGC
>DASZNX010000045.1:0-13853 GCA_035551075.1 Gemmatimonadales bacterium
AAAGAGGATCGTGAAATCCTGCACGGCGCCACCCAGGACCACGCCGATGACGAGCCACAGCGTGCCGGGGAGGAAGCCGAACTGTGCCGCGAGCACGGGGCCGACCAGTGGCCCCGCGCCCGCGATGGCCGCGAAGTGATGGCCGAACAACACCCATTTGTTGGTAGGAACGAAGTCGTGCCCGTTATTGAACCGTTCAGCCGGTGTTGCGCGACGCGGATCGAGGCCAAATACTCGATCCGCGAGGAATCGGGAGTAGAAGCGATATCCGATCATGTAGGTGCAGACGGCGGCGGTGAGCAGCCACGCGGCATTGATGGTTTCGCCGCGCGCCAGGGCGAGCACGCCGAAAGCGGCCGCGCCCAACACGGCCACGAATGCCCAGGCGATCACTTTGAGCAGTCGCACGTGGGCTAAGTTGTGACGCCGCTTGCCGATATTCAAGTTCGAACATAGGTTCGAATCGCTTGAGCTCCTCGCCGTCGTACCCTTGGTCGTCGAGTGGGCGCGGCACCGCTGCGTCTGCCGTCCAGGAACGACCCCAACCTCAGTTGAGCGGCGAAACCTTCCGAGGACGCGTCGTCATCGTCACGGGTGGCGCCACCGGCCTCGGTCGTTCCGTCGCGCTCGAGTTCGCGCAAGCCGGTTGCGGCGTCGGGTTCAACTACGTGGAGCTGCCAGGACGCGAGGTCGGCCCCCAAGCGCTCCTTACCGAAACGGCCATCAAGGCCCTCGGCGTCCCCTGTTACTCGGCGCTGTGCGACGTGCGCGAAATGGATCTGGTCGAGCACTTCGTGGGAGAGGTGCGAAACAAGCTGGGCGGTATCCACTACCTGGTCAACAATGCCGGCGTGACCCACGACGGCGCGTTGTGGCGGCTCACGCCCGAGTCTTGGTCCGAGGTGATGGACACGAACGTGAGCGGCGCCTTCAACTGTATTCATGCCGTCGCTCCGCACATGCGCGCGCAGCGCTACGGCAAGATCGTCAACGTCGCGAGCCATCAGGCATTTCGTCCGGGCTTCGGCATCGCGAACTATGCCGCCAGCAAAGCCGCGCTCATCGGTCTTACCAAGGCTGCGGCCGTCGACCTCGGCTCTGCCGGCATCAACGTGAATGCGGTCGCGCCCGGCTTCGTAAAAACCGAGCTGCTCACACAGCTGCCGCGTGAGGTTCTCGAGCGCGCGGAACACGAGTCGGTGTTGGGACGTGTCGCGGAGCCCGAGGATGTATCGCGGGTGATTCTGTTCCTGTGCAGTGAAGCGGCGCGGCACATCACCGGACAGGTGATTGTAGTGGACGGTGGCCTTACCCTCGCTTAGATTCTGGCCGTGACTAACCCTTTAAAACACAAATACTTCGTGCGTCGTGCGTCCTGCATCGTCGCACTCAGCGTTTTCTTCGGGTGCGGCGGCAAGAAGAAGGCAGACGAAAAACCGACGCCTGAGCCGCTGCCCCCTACGGCGCCACTGCCTACCGCCGGCCTCGCCGGCCAGCGAGTGGCGCTCACGCCTCTGGAGTTGGTGGGTGCCGAGGACACAATCCATCTGGATCAGCTCGTCGCCGACCGGCGCAACACACTCACAAAAGCCGACAGCATTATCGGCGCGTTCATTGGCGCGCGCGCGCCCGAAGTCACGTGGGTCGGGCCTCCCGAGCTGCGACACATCGCGCGGCGCGCCGCGGGGATCGTCGCGGATCCTGATCAAATGGGTACGCCGTTTCTGCGAGCCACCAACATCATCGATGTGCCGGATCCGCTGCGCTATCAGTTGCGCACCCTCATGGGCCTCGTTGGGGGACGCTATGCGCTCATTCCAGCGGGGCTGGTGTTTCGCCGCCCGACCGGCCTGCCGCCCGGCAGCCCGCCGATCATCCGCGCGGAGCTGTCCGTGGTGATGGTGGATTCGCGCACCGGGCATGTCGGCTGGAGGACCATCGCGCGCGCCGATGGCGAGGATCCCTGGACCGCGCTGACTCGCGCCGTAAAGGCCCTGACGCCGGGTCTTCCTTGAGCGTCCGTGAGGCGACGCTGATCCCGGGTGACGGCATCGGCCCCGAGATCACGCAGGCGACGCTCCAGGTGCTGGACGCGTTGGGGATGCAGTTCGACTGGGACGAGCAGTTCGGCGGCATGGCGGCGGTCGAGAAGGCTGGGACGCCGCTACCCAATGCGACGCTCGACTCGATCCGGCGTACCAAGCTCTGCCTGAAGGGCCCGTTGACGACGCCGGTCGGCGGCGGGTATCGCTCGGTCAATGTCGCGCTCCGGCAGGAGTTCGATCTCTATGCGAACGTGCGGCCCACGAAGACCATCGTCCCAGGCGGCCGCTACGAGCACATCGATCTCGTCATCATCCGGGAAAATACCGAAGGCCTGTACGTCGGTCTCGATCATACGTTCAAGATCGGCGGCGACCGCCGGGCGCTCGCGCAGGCCATGTCGATCGTCACGCGCGAAGGCAGTGAGCGGATCGCGCGTTACGCGTTCGAGTACGCCAAGACTCACGGTCGCAAGAAGGTCACCATCGTTCACAAGGCCAACATTCTGAAGGCCACCTCGGGCCTGTTTCTCGACGTCGCGCGGCGCGTGGCGGAGCAATACGCCGGCAGCATTGCGTGCGACGACAAGATCGTCGATAACACCGCGATGCAGCTCGTCATCAAACCCGAGCAGTTCGACGTGATTGTCACCACGAACCTCTTCGGCGACATCCTCTCCGATGAGGCCGCAGGATTGATAGGCGGGCTCGGGCTCGCGCCCGGCGCCAACATCGGCACCCACGCCGCCATCTTCGAGCCCGTCCATGGCTCGGCGCCCGATATCGCGGGGAAGGGGATCGCGAACCCGTCGGCGCAGCTGCTCGCGGCCGCGATGATGCTGGACCATGTCGGTGAGCTGGAGGCCGCCAAGCGGCTGCGCTGCGGCATCGAGGCAGCCATCGTGACGGACAACGTCCGAACGCCGGATCTGGGAGGTCGTGCTGCTACGGCCGAGTTCGCCCGCGCCGTGGTTAAGCGGGTCCGGGCCTAGTCATCCGTGCGCGAAGTGCGGCGAGTACACCGCCGGCATCGCGATCGGCGGGCTGTGCGCCAATTGTACCCGCCTCCTCCAGCGCCGGGCGACGCGAATCGCGCGGCTCGTCGCCATCGGCACGACCTTGCCACTTGCGGTGTATGTGGCCCTGACGGTCCCGGTCGAGCGGACGGCGCGAATCGTCGTGGCGGGCGGTGTGTTGCTCTGGTACGTCTGTACGTTTCTTATCGCTAAGCGAGTGGCGTGGGAGTGGATGAAATGAACTGGTGCGTGGTGCGTGGTGCGCGGTGCGTCGTGCGTGGTGCGTGGTACGTGGTGCGTGGTGCGTGGTGCGTCGGGATTCTGCTCGGGTCTCCCTTAGCCGCCCAGACTTCTCTTTCCATCTATAGAGATGGACGAGTGGTCGTGCGGCGCACGCTGCCGCAGGCGTTGCAGCAGGGCCGCAATACGCTGACGCTGCGGCTCGAAGCGCTCGATCCTGCCACGCTCTTCTCGACCGACACGTCGGTCTCGATCACCTCGGCAACAGTTCGCTACCCCAGCACCTCCGGCGACGCGTTGTCTCGCGCGATCGGGCAAACGCTCTCGTTCGTGCGCTCCAAGGGGGATACCATTCGCGCCACCGTCCTACGCGCGGATCCTCCGCAATACAAGCTGCCAGATGGGCGCGTTCTGTTAAGTCCGCCCGGCGAGCCGCTGTTTCCCGCAGAGCTCGTGAGAACAACTTCCGAGGCTGAGCTCGTCCTCGACGCGGGGCGCGCGCGGCAGCGCACAGACATCGCGTATGTGGCAGAGGGGATGACGTGGGAGGCGCTCTATCAAGTGATTGTGACTGGGGCCAGGGGCCAAGTGTCGGGCACCGCAACAGTCACATCGCGATCGCTGCGGGCAGACAGTGCTGATGTACAGCTCGTGGCCGGCGCGATCCGGCAGACGCGACAGCCCAAGGCGGACATGGTTGCTGCGCCGCAGGCACAGATGCGTCTCGAGGCGGTTACTGTCGGCGGTGTCGACCAGACGTCCGAGCAATCTGTTGGTGAAACCCACGTCTACCAGCTCCCTGGCCGCCTCACGATCGAACCAGGTGTTCCCGTCGCCACTGCGCTGTTCCCTCGCAGCTCCGCTCCGGTCACGCAGGAGCTCATCGTCCCGGGCGTGCTGCCCTGGCGCGGGTGGATCGGGCAAACACCCGAACCGAATCGCGTACCGGTTCAGGTCTGGTACACGATCAAGCGCGCGTCCAAGACCCCGTTCGGTGACCGCCCGCTTCCTGCGGGAACCGTGCAGTTGTATCAGGCGGACTCGAGTGGCCGCGTGCAATTGATCGGCGAGGCGGCGAACGACCACACGGCGCCGGGCCGCGATCTGCGGGTGCAATCGGGTGATGCGTTCGACATCACAGCCGAGCGGGTGCAGACGGACTACAATCAGGAGCAGTTGCCGCCGCCACGACGCGGCATGCCCAGTGGCCAACGCGTCACCGCAGCGTATCGCGTGACGATCACGAATGCGAAGGCGGAGGCCGTGACAGTGGACGTCCGCGAGTCGCGGTTCGGCAAATGGACCATCGTCACGAGCAGCGTGCCACCCGAGAAGTTGTCCTCTACGGAATCGCGGTTCCGCGTGCAGGTGCCGGCCGGTGGTGAGGCGACGCTGACCTACACGGTCCAAATCGAGACATGACGATTCAAATCGCGCACATCGGGGACATTCACTTTGGTGGTCTCGCCGACATCCCGGTCGTCGAGGCGCTGGAGAATATGCTGCCCGACTTGCGCCCCGACGCGATCGTGATCGGTGGCGACATGTCGCAGCGCGCCCGCCACGGCGAATTCCAGCGCGGACGCGCATTTGCCAATCTCGCTCGCGAAAGCGCGCCCGTGCTGACCATCCCGGGCAACCACGACGTGCAGTGGTGGCGCCGGCCGTTCATCCCGTTCGGGAAGGACGCGGTCTACGAGAAGTACCGCTCGTATTTCGGCGCCGAGTTGACTCCTACGCTCACCATTCCCAACGGGGCGGTGATTGCCTCCGCCCTCACGGCCCATGGCGTTGCCTGGGGATCGCTGACGCCACGGCTGCGCGACCTCGCCGTCAAAGGTCATTTACCAAAGCGGGAGATGGAGCGCGTCCGGTCCGTCTTTGCGGAAGCCGATCCCACACTCGCGCGCGTGCTCGTGATCCATCACAATCTCCTGCGCGGCGATCTCTCGAAACGCATGGGACTCGCGCGCTGGAAAACCGCCCAGCGCCGCATCGTCGAAGCGGGGACCGAGATCGTGTTGTGCGGTCACGACCATCAGGAAGGCGCCGAGCAGCTCGACGGCAAGGTGGTCGTCTCGACGGCGGGCACCCTCTCGACGAGAGCGCGAGGGGGGCGAGCCGTGTCGTTCAATGTGGTGACTATCGATCCCACCGCCGTTCAGGTGACGTTTTTTAGGTGGGACGCGAATAGAGGTCGCTTCCAGCCCTCTGACACCGCTGCCTTTGCTCGCCGAGTCTCGCCCGCACCAGCGCTTCAGCCCTAAGTGGCGCAGTAAAGTTGCGCGGACGGCGAAGTTGCGAAGTGGCCCCTGGCCCCAAGCTGTCAGCTTGAAGGTGTGCTGTGTAGCTTGTTGCTTCGCAACCGGTAGCCACTTAGCAACTTTGCCGTCTGTGCAACTATTCTGAGGGCTTGCGGCTCATGGCTTCGAAGTTTCAGGGCGTGGATTTCTACCAAGTAGATGATCTGCTCTCGGAAGAAGAGCGCGCGATCCGCGACACGGTCCGCGACTGGGTCGACGAGAACCTGATGCCCGTGATCGGTGAAGCGTACGTCGCCGGCAAATTCCCCAAACAACTCGTTCCCGGCATGGCGGAGCTCGGGCTCTTCGGCGCGAATCTGCCGGAGGAGTACGGCTGCGCGGGGCTGAACAATGTCGCCTATGGATTGATCATGCAGGAGCTCGAGCGCGGTGATTCCGGCGTGCGGTCCTTTGCGTCGGTCCAGGGCGCGCTCGTGATGTACCCGATCTACACGTTCGGGTCAGAGGAACAGAAAAAGGAATGGCTGCCGCAGATGGCGAGTGGCAAGGTGATCGGCTGCTTCGGGCTGACCGAGCCCGATTACGGCTCGAACCCGGCCGGCATGATCACGGTCGCCAAAGAAACGAAGGACGGCTGGGTGCTGAACGGCGCGAAGATGTGGATCACGAATGGATCTACGGCCCAGGCTGCCATTATCTGGGCGAAGACCGGCAATCTCGATGATCCCAATTCCATTCGCGGCTTCATCGTCCCGACCGATACCAAGGGCTTCTCGGCCAAGGACCAAAAGGGCAAGCTGTCGCTCCGCGCGAGCGACACGAGTGAGCTGGTGCTGCAGGACGTGCACGTTCCCAAGGCCGCGTTGCTGCCGAAATCCGGCGGCTTGAAGTCTCCGCTGATGTGTCTCACCGCGGCGCGCTACGGCATCGCCTGGGGCGCCGTTGGTGCGGCGATGGCGTGCTTTGACGAAGCCGTGAGTTACGCGAAGCAGCGCATCATGTTCGGCAAGCCGATTGGCGGATACCAACTGCAACAGGCCCGGCTGGCCGATATGCTCACCGAGATCACCAAGGCCCAGCTGCTCTGCGTCCAGCTTGGCCGGCTCAAGGATGAAGGGAAGTCGACCCCCCAGCAGGTCTCACTTGCAAAGCGCAACAACGTGAGCATGGCAACCGATATCGCCCGTGAGACGCGCCGGTTGCTCGGTGCCAACGGCATCCTCGCGGAGTACCAGGCGATGCGCCACCTCGCAAACCTCGAATCGGTGTACACCTACGAGGGGACGCATGACGTGCATACGCTGATCCTCGGCCAGGAAATCACGGGCCTGTCGGCCTTCAGCTAGAAACCGTGTCGCGCTCGAGCCCGTTAGGACAGCCATGACGTTGGCGCTGCTGCTTGTCCTCGCTCAAAACCCCCCACTCGTCGATATCCGCGGTCTCACGCCGCGGGAGCACCAAGTCACGGGATTCGTCCTCACCGCGCCGCAGGAATTGCAGATCACGGCGGTCGGCGCCGAGCCGTGGCCCGACCGGCTGCGCAGCCGCGATGACGCGGACTGGCAGGAAGATGAACAAACAACGTGGCCTGCCGCGGCCTGGATTCTCGATGCCAAGACGAGAGCGGTCGTGTGGGATCTGCGTGCGGTCGAAACGCACCGCGAGTCGAATGGGCTGCGGCGTTTCAGCGGCACGGTGCGGCTGCCCGCGGGTGTGTACGAGGCACATTACGCGTCGTATTTGACATCGTCTTTCACTTCCAGCTCGTTCAACGGCGTCGAGAATCTCACTGACATAGTTCGTCTCGCGCGCCGGGCGAAATCGGGCGGTCCCTACGTCGAGAACGAGGCGTACAAGGAGTTCGCGTTTGAGATTGACGGCACAGGCGAGTCGGTTCCTGACGAGCGCCTCGACTCGGCGCGGGCGGTCTTTCGAGAGACAGCCATCGTAACTCTGCGGCCCGAGCCCAATGCCACGGAACGCCGGGGTTTCGAGCTGACCCGGCCCACGAGCGTCGAGGTGTACGCTGTGGGCGAGCTGCGGCGGGACGGCGTCTTCGACTACGGCTGGATCATCAACGCCGACACGCACAAGTCCGTCTGGACCATGACGTATGACGGAACCGATCCGGCCGGGGGTGCCGCGAAGAACCGCATGGCGCATGACACGCTGAAGCTCAAGCCCGGGCGGTACGTGGCGTACTTTGCCGAGGACGGCACGCACGGGCCGAACGACTGGAATGCCATGCCGCCCAGCGATCCGGAGTTCTGGGGGCTCACTCTCAAGGTGGTCAATCCGGCGGCACGCGCCGCGGTCCGGACATTCGAGTACCGACCCGTGCCGGAGCTACAGACGATCGTTTCGTTGATCGAGACCGGCAACGACGCGCGCCGTTCGGATGGGTTCACGCTCAAGCGCCCGATGGACGTGCACATCTACGCGCTCGGTGAAGCCAGCAATCACGAGCTGGTCGACTACGCATGGATCGTCTCGGCGGATGACCAGGCGCGCATTTGGACGATGAGCTACGACAATACTGAGCCCGCCGGCGGCGCCGAGAAGAATCGCCTGTTCGATGGGACGCTGCATCTCGCTGCCGGCAGCTACATCGTGTACTACCGCAGCGATGGCTCGCATGCCTATGACGACTGGAATGCGGCCGCGCCGGCCGAGGGGCGGTACTGGGGCATCAGCGTGTTCCCGGCGAGTGGGCGGCTCAATCCCAATGACGTGGCGAAGTTCCAACCCAACGAATGGCCGAGCGGCAATGTGGTCGCGCAGCTCATCAACATGGGTGACAACGAAAATGCGCGCACACCGTTCCAGCTCGCGAGGAAGACCAGGCTGCGCGTGTACGCGCTCGGCGAAGGGCGCGACAGCAAGATGTTCGATTACGGATGGATCGAGAACGCCGCCGGCCAGACGGTCTGGCTCATGAAGTACGAGGGCACCGAGCCCGCGGGCGGGGCAAGCAAGAATCGGATGTTCGAGGATGCGATCACGCTACCGGCCGGAGCTTATGTGCTACGCTACATCTCGGACGACTCCCATTCCCACGCCGGCTGGAACGATGACGCGCCCGACGACCCCGATCATTGGGGCATCACTGTGTTCCGAATGGTGAAGCGCTAGTTTAGCTTTTCCCCCCATGAAAATTGCCTGTTGCATCAAACGCGTCCCCGATTCGGAGGCGCGCGTGAAGATCGCCGCGGGCGGCAAAGCCATCGATGACGCCGGCGTGAAGTTCGTCATAAATCCCTACGACGAGTTCGCGGTCGAGGAAGCCCTGCGTCGCAAGGAGAAGGCAGGCGGCGGTGAAGTCGTGGTCGTGTGCCTCGGTCCGGCGGCGGCGCAGGAGACGATTCGCACCGCCCTCGCCATGGGCGCCGATCGGGGCGTTCTTCTGCAGACCGATACCGTCTCCCCGGATTCGTTCGAGACCGCTCGGCTCATCGCCGCGGAGCTGAACAGCGGCGGGTGGGATCTGATTCTGTTCGGCCGCATGGCGATCGACGACTACAACCATCAAGTCGGCGTGATTGTCGCCGAACTGCTGGGTCTCCCCTGCGTGAGCGCCGTGTCCCATTTGGACATCGAGGGAGCCAAGGGCGTCGCCGAGCGTGAAATCGAAGGAGGAATCGAAGTCGTCGAATTTCCGCTTCCCGCGGTGCTCACCGTCGACAAAGGTCTGAACGAGCCGCGCTATCCCGCGCTCAAGGGCATCATGGCAGCCAAGAAAAAGCCGCTGGAGGTGAAGCCGGTCGAATCACCTGCGGGGGCAATCGAGGTCGTGGCACTGACGCCCCCGCCTGAGCGCAAGGAAGGGAAGATCGTCGGAGAAGGCGCGAGTGCCGTAACTGAGCTGGTCCGATTGCTGCGCGAAGAGGCGAAGGTGCTGTGAGCAAGATCCTCGCTGTTCTCGAGCAGCGGGACGGCACGCTTCGAAAAGTGTCGTTCGAAATCGTCACCGCCGCTCGCCGGCTCGGCGATACCGACGCGGTCATTTGCAACACCGGGGATCGTGAAGGATGTGCCGCAGCGCTCGCCGAGCGCGCGAAGTCGGGTGGGTATCGCGCCGTGGTGTTTGGCGCGACCGCGACCGGCAGAGATCTCGCACCGCGCGTGGCGGCCAAATTGGGCGTCGGTGTCGCCGCCGATCTCATCGATTTGTCGGCCGACGGCGACGCGATCATGGCCACGCGCCCGGTCTATGCGGGGAAAGCACTCCTAAAGATTCGCGTCACCGCAAAGCCCGCTGTGCTGTCGCTTCGACCCAACGTCTTCACGCCCGACAGCCGAGCCGCCGGCGTGACGCCCGAAACGCTCTCTGTGACGACCGGCGGGCGTGTGAAGGTACGCGAGATAAAGCCAGCGCCGGCTGGTACGCTCGACGTCGCTGAGGCGCAGGTGATCATCTCCGGAGGGCGCGGTCTCAAGGAGCCCGCCAACTTCAAAGTGCTCGAGGATCTGGCGCATGCGTTCGGGGGGCGAGCTGCCGTCGGCGCATCGCGGGCGGTGGTGGACGCCGGATGGCGCGCGCACGCGGATCAAGTCGGCCAAACCGGCAAGACTGTCAGCCCCTCGCTGTACATCGCGGTCGGCATTTCGGGCGCGATCCAGCATCTCGCCGGCATGCGCACGTCGAAGGTCATCGTCGCGATCAACAAGGACAAGGACGCGCCGATTTTCAAGGTGGCCGACTATGGCGTTGTCGGTGACCTGTTTGAGATTGTGCCGAAGCTCACCGAAGAAATCCGCAAGCTTCATGGCTAGCACGACGCACGACGCACCACGCACCACGCACGTCCGGTGATCATCCCCGCCGCCTATCAACCACCGCTACCCATCGAGCGACTCATTCTCGAGGACGGCAGCCCAGGTGCCGGTGACCGGATGGATCTCGATGTACTGATCGTCGGCGCGGGGCCCGCTGGGCTGTCGTGCGCGATCGAGCTCGCGAAGCTGGCGCGTGGTCAAGGATCGGAACTGAACATCGGCGTGTTGGAGAAAGCAGAAGCGCTCGGCGAGCATTGCCTGTCCGGCGCGGTTGTCAATCCGCGCGCGATGCGCGAGCTGTTTCCCGACCTTACAGACGCGGACTTTCCATTTCGCCGCGTCGTCGATAACGAGGCAGTCTACCTGCTGACCGAGCGGGGCAAGCTGCGCCTCCCCACGCCGCCGACGATGCACAACCGCAGCTATTACATCGCGTCGCTCTGCGAGATCGTGCGGTGGCTCGGCGCCAAGGCAGAAGCCCTGGGCGTGAACATCTTCACCGGCTTTCCGGCGGCACAGCTGCTCGTCCGCGGCCAGACCGTGGCGGGGGTGCGGACCGCGGCCGCGGGACTCGACCGCGACGGAAAGCCGACACCGGGGGGGGGAGCCGCGCCGCCAAACGACCTCATCGCCAAAGTGACGGCGCTCGCCGGCGGCACGCGTGGATTGCTCGCGCAGGCCTGGTGCGAGTGGCAGCACGTGCCGTCGCAGAATCCGCAGATCTTCGCGCTCGGCGTCAAGGAACTGTGGGAAACGAAGCAGCCGCTCGATCGCGTCATTCACACGCTGGGCTGGCCACTTCCCCGTGATGCGTTCGGCGGCAGCTTTGTCTATCCGCTCGAGCCCAATCTCGTGGCGCTCGGTTTGGTCGTCGGACTCGACTATCGCGATGCGAATCTCGACGTGCACGTCCTGCTCCAGCGCTTCAAGCAACATCCGCTGCTGCGCTCGCTCCTCGCGGGCGGTGAAATGGTGGAGTGGGGCGCGAAGACGATTCCGGAAGGCGGCTATTACTCGCTATCCGAACGCCGCTCGGGTGAGGGCGTCGTGGTCCTCGGCGATGCCGCGGGATTCGTGGATGTCCCATCGCTCAAGGGAATTCACTACGCGATGCAATCGGGCATTTACGCCGCTCGCGCCATCTTCCAACATCTCACCGCCGGCGGCTCGTTGCAGGAATACGACCGCCTGGTGAACACGTCGTACATCGTGAGCGACCTGCGTCGCACGCGCAACATGCGGCTCGCGTTTCGTGACGGGTTTTACCTTGGCGGTTTCCAGGCTGCGCTCATGACGCTGACGGGCGGGCGGTTTCCGGGCGGCAGGTACCGGATGCATGCAGACGCCGAGGTGCCGAGGACTCCGGGCTTGCGCCCGGAGTCAAAAAACCAGGTCGGTGTCAGCAAAGTCGATGCCGTATTCAAGTCAGGGAACTCGACGCGCGATACGATTCCGAGCCACCTCGTTGCGAATACCGATGTGCCGCCCGAGGTCGCTCGGTTCTATGCGCACATGTGTCCGGCCGGTGTGTACGAAGCGACTGAGGCGGGCCTGCGCATCAACGCGCCCAATTGTGTGGATTGCAAGGCGACTGACGTGCTGGGTCCTCGCTGGACCCCGCGTGAGGGTGGCAGCGGACCGAAGTACAAACGGATGTAGCGGCGGTGTCAGTGCAGCGAGGGGACTGATTCCTGAAAGTACCGGCGGGCCCGCTCGGCGAGCTGCGCGGTGGACAACGGCAGGTTGCGCTTTACCCAGAGCATGGTTCGCTGGCCGCTCGGGAACCGGCGCGTGCCATCGTGCGTGGTGATGCCGGCCATCTGCGAAAGCGAAATCCCGAAGATCTCCTTGCTCGCACGATCGAGCGCGAGTCCGAAGCGCTCGTCCTCCTCCGTTCCCAGGATGTCGGTATGCGCGTGGCCGAGATCCTCCAGCGGGCCCGCGTACGACCTTTCGCACTGCGTGTCCAGTGTATAGCCGCAGTAGAGTGAGAACGTGTGGATCCTGGCGAGTCCGTTCCACAGCTCCTCCAGCCGGGTTGCTCCTTCGGTGTTGCCATCGTTCCACAGGAGGCTCGCCATTTCGCTGAAGATCCGGACACCTCTATCGGACGCGCGCACGCGCGACAAGACGGGCACGAGCGCGTTGCGGAAGCGCGGCGACTCGGGCACGCCCCTGGGTGTCACGTCCGCAGTGAGCGTGGCGGCATCGAGCATGTCCAGCTGGCCCGAGTCATTCAGCGCCTTGGGATCGAGGTTGTGGCGGGAGAGTCGCGTCTCGAGTCCGTCTCTCGTCTCGGGCGTGGCAACGACGAGCACACCATCGCCGCGTCGGAGGCCGGCCTCGAGAAACGTAAAAACGGATTCGCGGAGGGAATCGGCATCGCGATGAAACTGTGCGAAGTGCCGGCCCGCCGGGGCTTCGGCCAGAAGTGTCACGGCGACCTATTGCGGCGAATCTTCGAAGTAGCGGCGCGCCCGCTCGAGCAGCCCGGCCGCTGCCGAAGGCAGATTGCGCTTGACCCACAACATGGTGCGCTGGCCGCTGGGGAATCGCTGCTCGCCGCTCTCGCGCTGGCGCCCGAATCCGACCATCTCTGACAGCGGCACGCCGAAGACATCCCGGCTGGCCGAGTCGAGCGCCGCGCGGAACCGCTCGTCGTCCGCGGACCCGAGAATGTCGGAATGGGTCCGGCCGATCTCCTCGAGCGGCCCGCAGTACGCGTGGTCGTGGTGCGTGTCGAGCATGTAGCTACAGAACAGCGAGAATGGGTACAGGCGTGCGAGCTCGTTCCAGTACTCCTCGAGGCAAATGGCGGCTCCCTGCTTTCCTTCTTGCCACAGCACATTCACCATCTCACCATAGGCTCGAGTCGTCCCGCGCCCGAACGCCTGTACCCGATCGAATACGCCTCCCAGCGCGCGTCGGAAGTCGGACCAGATCGGCACGTCATTGCACATGAACTTGTTCAGCGTAAGCTCCGCGTCGTGCAGCTCGAGCTGGCCGCTCTTGAGGCAGCGGCCGGGATCGAGATCGTGCTCGCGCAGGCGCGCAAGGAACAGATCGATATGTTCCGGAACGGCGATGACCACGACTCCATTGCCGCGCCGCAGGCCCGTCTCCAAGAACAGCGTGACGGCCTCCGTGAGGGCCTGCGGGTCGCGGTGCAGCTGGGCGAAGTGCCGGTTGACGGGGCCTTCGACCAGCAGCGTATTCACAAGCGCAGAAGTCATCTAATACCCTGTCATGAAAGGAACTAGTAACTCGATCGCGTAGAGTAGGACGTAACATTTCGGTCCACAATCAATCCAACGGCGGACAACGTCGTGCGGATTTCTCACTCTCATGGATTAGACCATCGGAACGAAGGCTATAGAAAACTGAGCTTGATTCCGTCGAGGATGAACTGGACAGCGATCGCCGACAACACGAGACCCATAAGTCTGGTCAGGATGCGCATCCCGGTTTGACCCAGCCGGCGTTCAACGAGCGACGCACCCGATAACACGAAGTAT
>DASZNX010000046.1:0-2282 GCA_035551075.1 Gemmatimonadales bacterium
GGCGGGAATGAGGCTGACCAGCGCGGCCCCGACAAAGACACTGCCGACAGCAAGGTTGGGCGGGGGCGTTCCCGAGGGCGGCCACGCCGGGCTGCGACGACTCAAGTACACGTAGGCCAGCGCGCACAGCGCCAGCGACGACCCCTCGATCACCATGAACCCGAGTGTGCCCCACCATGTTGGCGAGGCCACGCCGAAGCCTTCGCTGGGCAATTGCGACGCGTCGACGGATTTTGGATGCGCGCTGATCATGCGGACCCTCCTGCCTTGGGCCAGGCCCAGATGATGAGCGGTGGAACGGCGAGCCCGGTCCCGACCACGAGCCCCCACGGTGTGAAAATCAGCATCACGAGGCCGATTGTCGTTCCGAGAGCACAGAAGAACGTCCACACGGTGGGGCCGGGCAGGGAAATACGCCGCACGGGAATCGCGTCGAGCGCGCTAGTGAACAGCGTTTCACGCCGATGCGGCCGCAGTCCGACGACGATCGGTCGTTCTTCCGCCACGGTCCGATCCCACAGGGGATCACGGCTCTCCACGACCGGCAAGGCGGCGAAGTTGCCCGGTGGCGGCGGCGACGTCGTCGCCCATTCCAGCGTGTCGGCGCCCCACGGGTCATTACCGGCTGACCGTCCGAAGAACGCGCTCAGAATCAGATTGCCGACCGTAACGAGGACGCCGGCGGCCAGGATGTACGCGCCGATGGTCTCGAGAAAGTTGAGACCGCCCCACCCGGTGGTTGCGAGGTAGGTGTACGTTCGGCGCGGCATGCCGTTCAAGCCAAGAATGTGCATGGGGAAGAACGTGAGATTCTGCCCGATGAAAATCAGGGCAAACGCCCATTTTCCCGCGGTCTCCGACGCCATGCGGCCGCTGAACTTCGGATACCAGTAAAAGAGTCCGCCCAGCACAGGAAAGACCGCGCCCCCGATGAGCACGTCGTGCAGGTGACCGACCACAAAGAACGTGTCGTGCAGCTGCAGGTCGAACGGCACGGACGCCAGCATCACTCCGGTCAGACCACCGCGGACGAGGATGAAGAAGAATCCGAGGACGAACAGGAGGGGCACGCGCCACTGCGGCCGGCCACTCCACAGCGTCGCGATCCAGCAGAATAGCTGGATCGCCGTGGGGATCGTCACGATCAAAGACGACGCCGTGAAAAAGCTGAGGCCGAGCTGCGGCATGCCGACGGCGAACATGTGGTGTACCCACACGCCGAAGCTGATGATGCCGGTTGCGATGGTCGAAAAGACGATCGCGGTGTAGCCGAACATGGGCCGGCGGGAAAACGTCGTCACGAGGTGTGAGATGATCCCCGTGGCGGGCAGGAACACGATGTACACCTCGGGGTGGCCGAACATCCAGAACAGGTGTTGCCACAGGATCGCGTCGCCGCCGTAGCGCTCGACGAAGAAGCGGGTGTTGATCAAGCGATCGGCCGCCAGGAAGGCGGTGCTTGCAACCGCGATGGTCGTCATCGCGAACACCACCATGAAGGATGTGACGAGGATGCTCCAGACGAACAGGGGGACACGGTTGAGCGACATCCCCGGCGCGCGTTGCTTCAAGATCGTGATGATGAGGGTGACGGCGACGCCCAGCATGGCGATCTCGGTGAACGTGATCATTTGGGCCCAAATGTCGGAGCCCTTGGTGGGGTCGAACTGTGCTTCGGAGAGCGGCGTGTAGCTGAACCATCCCGCCGGCGGTCCATTGCCGAGGAGCAGTCCGGCGTAAAGGAAAAGGCCGCCGAACAGATAGACCCAATACGCGTAGGCGAGCAGGCGCGGAAAGACCACGTTGCGTGTGCCGATCATCAGCGGCACCAGATAGATCCCCAAACCCATCATCACCGGCACCGCGAACAGGAACATCATCGTCGTGCCGTGCACGGTGAAGAACTGATTGTAGAGCTGCGGCGACAACAGATGATTGTCCGGTCGCGCGAGCTGCGTGCGCATAGTGAGCGCCAGGACGCCACCGAGCGCCAGAAAGAACAGCGCCGTCACGATGAAGCGCAGCCCGACCCGCTTGTGATCGACTGTCGAGAAGAAGCTTACCACGCCGCGCCGCGCACCCCAGGTTCGCGCTAGAGCGTCCTGCTCGGCGACGGTCGTGGGGGAGGTGGAGGTCACTTAAGGGTGAGCAGATACGCGAGCAGCGCGTTGAGGTCGCTGCCCGCGACGAGATTCGCGGGCATCTGGTTGCCCGGTTTCGGGCCTTGCGGATTCTCGATCCATCCCGCGAGCTGCGCGCGATCATTGGGAATCGTCCCCGCC
>DASZNX010000047.1:0-5464 GCA_035551075.1 Gemmatimonadales bacterium
CAACAGGATCATCACAGGCTACGAGAGGAATCAGCAGCATCGGGAACGCACACAGCGCATGACGCCAGCCCATAGGTCCTCTCCACGATGGAGTCAGTGCCTAGTGAGACGGACTCCCGGGCTGCTGTTGCTCAGCGGAACGGTGGAGGCGTTCACACTTCGAGCGGAGTATACCGCCCGCGCGTCGGCGAGCGAACCCGGGCCGTGCCGGCATCAGGCCCCGCGTGACTTGACTTGACGCGCACCCCCTCCCGACCTCTCTTCGAGGCCCGAGGAGGGTCCATGCGCCGATCCGTGTGGAGTGCCCTGGCACTCCTGCTGGTGTCCGCACCGGCCGCCGCTCAAGGGGGAGGCCTGCGTGACAAGATTTCGGAGCTGTTCGTGTTTACGCCGGGTCAGCAACCACTGTTCCTCGCGGGCACGGGTGTGCACGCCAACCACTTCCTCACCTCGGCCAGCACGCAAAACGGCGTGCTGATCTCCTTCATCGGCAACGCGGTGGGCAGCAATGTCGCCAGCATCCCGGTGAGCGCGACGAGCGGCGGCTCGACTTTCCGCTTTGAGGCTGGAGCGCCGGTCCGGACATCGGTTTCACCCGGGCCGATCTTTGCGGAGCGCGCGCAGACCCTCGGCAAGGGACGTGTGTTCGTGGGAGCAAACATCAATCGCCTGTCGTTCCAATCGCTGCGCGGCGTGGGCCTGCACGACATTCGTCTGAACTTTGTCCATGAAAACGTGACCGGTGCCACGTGCGATAGTATCGAAGGCCAGTCCTGTAACCCGTATGGCGTGCCGCGTCTCGAGAATGACGTGATCGAGCTGAAGCTGGGGCTCGATCTCGACATGACGGTGACCTCGTTCTTCGTCAGCTATGGGCTGCTCGATCGCCTGGACATCGGGGTCGCATTGCCGGTCGTGTCCACCTCGCTCGCCGGGACGAGCGACGCGCAAATCATTTCATTTGCGGAATCGACGGCCGCGCACTTTTTCGGTGGCACGCCCAGCAATCCCATTCTGACCACGTCGCGGTCGGTGACCGGATCCGCGAGCGGCATCGGCGACGTAGCTGTGCGCGTGAAGGTCAATGTGAGCCAATCCGACAAGACAGGCTTCGCGCTGCTCGCGGACGCGCGCTTCCCGACCGGCAGCGCGGAGGATCTGCTCGGATCGGGTCACTTTTCGGGACGGGCTCTGGGCATTCTCTCCGCGCAGTTCGGACCGTTTTCGCCGCACGCCAACATCGGCGTGCTGCTGCGCAACACCGATTCGCTGAACAACGCTATGCTGGTCACCGTCGGCTTCGACCATGTCATGGCGCCGTGGGCGACGATGGCTGCCGATCTCGTCTCCGAGCTTCAAATTGGGGAAAGCAAAGTCACGTTGCCGGGACCGGTGACGTACGATGTGCCGTTCCATCGAACCGTAGATCCCACGAACATCCCCAACCGGCGGGACGATCTGATCAACGCGTCGTTTGGATTCAAGTTTCTGACGGGCTCCGGAATTATCATCGTGACGAACGCGCTGGTTCCGATCAATGAAGGCGGCTTGCGTCCCAACCTCATGTGGACGGCGGGACTCGAATACAATTTTTGAGGGCTACTACTGGATGTTGCTGAGCCGCCAGCCCGCGGAATCGGACAGGAAGGACGCGCGAAACGTGACCGCGCGGCGTTCGGACCGGCCGGTGGTCGCGTTGTCAAACTCGTAGACGCCGGTCACCACGGCATCGGCCGAATTCCCGCGCACATCGATCGTCGTCATGTGCAGGGTGGCTTTGAGGTTTCGCACCGACTTGAAGAAGTCTCCCCACACCTGCTGTTGAGCCGCGGAGAGCCCCGGATACGCGCGGCGCACCCGGCTCGTGTCGCGTGATTCGAGCGCCTGGGCGTACGACACGAGCGACGCTTCGATTTGCGGGCGCGGATCGACCGCCGCGACTGGTGCCGGTGGCGGCGCCGTAACCATCGGTCGCACCGTATCGCGTGTGGCACGAGCGCGAGCGACTCGCTCCGCCTCGGTCCACACCGAGGTGGCAGTCGCGAGCTGAACCATCGCTTCGGGTAGTCGACCGCGCACTGCGAGCGAGTCGGCGGCGCGCAACGTCGCGTCCCCGCGCGCCATTTCGTCCGAGGTCGCACCGGCGTCGCGCGCGCGACTCATGGCGGCGACCGCCGTTGCCCGCAAGCTCGTGAAGGCGCTGTCGTCCTGATGCACGACGGCCGCGACGGAGCGAACCGGTTCCGCAGCGTGGGGGGGCCGCGATGGAACAGCAGCACGTTGATGCACCGGCGTATCAGTCACCACCAGGGCGGGCGGCGGTGGAGCCGCCGCTCGTGTGCTGTCCGCCGATTGTCTGGCCGGCTCCCGCGACCGCCACGGCACGACATTGCGCGTCACGACCCAGAGCACCGCAGCGAGCCCCAGTGCTGCGATGCCCAGGCCGACCGACAGTCTGGAGACGCGACGCCACATTCTGTCGGATGGACGCGGACGAGCTTTCGCGAACGCGATGGGGCTCGACGGCGTGCGCAGCTGGGTGAGCAGCTGCGACTGGCCGCCGGCCTTGGCAAGCGTGATCATCTCGCTGCGCACCGGATCGTCGCGCCGCAGCGAGGGGCGGCCGCACATGGCCACCACGTCTTCCATGGACGGCCAGCGCGCCTCGGGCTCCTTCTCCAACATGCGCATCACCGCGACGGACAGATTCGCCGGGCAATCATGGCGCAGCGTCGTCACGTCGTGCGGCCGCTCGTTGAAATGCGCGTACATCACCGACATGCTGGAGTCGCTCTGGAATGGCAAGCGTCCAGTCAGCATCTCGTACGCGACCACGCCGAGCGAGTACTGGTCGGAAGCTC
This sequence comes from Gemmatimonadales bacterium, assembly GCA_035551075.1. Lineage (GTDB taxonomy): Bacteria > Gemmatimonadota > Gemmatimonadetes > Gemmatimonadales > GWC2-71-9 > 20CM-2-65-7. The sequence continues at coordinate 2,862 of DASZNX010000047.1, forward strand.
CTGTGACCTCGCGCGTGGCGCACTGTTCCGGACTCATGTACGCGGGCGTGCCGACGGTGACGCCGGTGACCGTGAGGGTGGCGGCTTCCTGCACCTTCGCGATGCCGAAATCGGTGACGACCGCCCATCCTTCCTCGTCGATCATGATGTTGGCGGACTTGATGTCGCGGTGAATGACGCCATGCCGGTGCGCGTAGCCGAGCGCGTCGCCCACCTGTGCCAGAATCGCCTGAATCATCGGAATCGGCAGCCGTCCGACATCGCGGATCACGGCATCGAGTGGCCTGCCCTGCACGTACTTCATCACGAAGTACATGATGTTTTCAGTTTGCTTGACCGCGTAGATCGGGATGATGTGCGGATGGCTGAGGGCGGCGGCGGTCCGCGCCTCGCGCTTGAACCGCTCCACCATCCCCTCGCCCATCATGAGCCACGCCGGCGCCAGAACTTTGATCGCCACTTTGCGATCGAGCGCGATGTCGTGAGCGAGGTACACGGTCGCCATACCGCCATGACCGAGCTCGGCGAGAATCTCGTAGTCGCCGAGTGTCGCTTGCCGTAACGCCGCGGTCATCGTGAACCGCGGCTCGGGGACCGCGTCCATGGCGACCGTCTGCACCGCATCCGCGCGCGTGACCGGAATGCCCGTTCCGCAGCGCGGGCAAAACAGCGCTCCGGGACCGAGGCTGGTACCGCAACGCGCGCAGAAGGTGGGGGTGGGGGGGGCGTCCATGATCCTGAGAATCTATTGATTAGAACGTTTTTCGAACACGGCGCGGGCGTCTGCAAAGCTCCGGAGTACAACGGCTTGCTCCTCCGGCGTGTTCCAGGCGGCGCTGCCGCGCGCGGTGGTTATCATCCGGTCGATCCAGCGCAGGAAGAAGGCCGCGTCCTCGCTCGAGCGCACGGGCCGGTCGCCTACGCTGACATAAATCGGACTCGTCGACGCGAATGGATACAGGTCGAGCACCGGCAGCTCGGCGTGATCGCTGTAGGCGCGCAGCACATACCAGCCACTCGCCGTCACGGGGATCGAAACGGTGTCGGTCGCGCTGGTGCGGTCCCCTCGTAATGGGATTGTTGCGACCACCTTGCCGTTGCCAATGATCTCCAAGTGGTCCACGGGGACATTGGAGCGGAGCGCTACTCGCGCCGACAGTCGGTGACTGCCCGCCGCAAGCGCGATCTCATCGCCGGCCTCACGACCGGCCAGGGAGAACTCGAGCAGCGGTGCGTTGCTGACGAATGTGCGGCCCGCCTTCAGCCCGGCGAGCCAGCGGTCATGACGTAACGGGGACCCTGACTTCACGAAGACGCGCACCAATCCAGGCGGCCCACGCAGGCTCGCAAAGTTGGGAAAGGCATCAGTCCCCGCTCCGGCCGGCAACCGAAATCCACAGTTCAACAGCCGATACCAGATCTCCGACGTAATGAGATGATCGGAGTACCCCATGACCTCCACGTAGTCGACTTTGCCGAGCGCGACATCGACGGGAAGCTCATAGGTCAGCGCCTGAGATGTGTCATCGGGATCCGGCCTCGCGTCGAACGGATGGACGTAGCCGACCAGGGCACCCTGTGCGTGCGCGAGATCGGCAATGGCGGCGTTGTGCGGGTAGAGACTCGCTGCTGGCGTGTTGGGATACCCCGCATACTCGGGGAGGACATAATGGGACTTGAGACCGAGCAGTCCTATGTGGCCCCAGATACTGGTGTGGAATTCCTGAGCATGCAGCAGCAGGTACGTCGCGCTCGATACCGGATCGAGATCCGTACGAAAGTATCCGATGTCGGGAATGCGCTGTTCTTTGTTCACGATCAGATTCTCGACGACATGCAGATCTTCGGCCCGCGCCTGGACTGCCAGATGGCGCGGGGTGTTGCGATAGGCGCCGCCGTAATTCATGTGGACGTGGAGGTCGCCGCTCCACCATCCCCGTGCTGGAAGGTTGGCGACGCGTTGGAGCGTGACACGTCGCGTGATTCGCCTACCCGTTGGCACGTTCACGTCGGCACGAACGAGCTTGTACTCCGGCCCCCGCCAGACTTCGATGTGGATCGATCCAGCCGGGACAATCACCTGGGAAGATCCTGGCGAATGGAAATACGTGTATTCGAATTGGCGCTCTGAGCGATCGAACGCTTCGTCGGCGTGGCGCCAGGCATCGTCCGGCGCGTAACCTCGACCGTCGGGCCCAGTCACGGAGACTCGCGCAGGCAGCATTCGACCGCCGGCATCGACGACTTCGATGCGAAGCGTTCCCGTTGCCCCGCGATACGCGCGGTGCCGGGCTGCGACCTGGTGCTTCGCTCCGCTGGGGACATCAATGACCCAAAGCGACGTGCCAGCGCCCGACAACCCTTCAGGGTTGGTGCCTTGGCCGAGCCGGCGTCCTTCGCAACGCTCAGGACAGGCTTTCAGCGCACGGACAGAATCGTTCGCGATGTAGGCAATGTGTTTGCCGTCATGTGACCAACGCGGCGCGGTGGCGTCGAACTCGCCGTAGGTCAGCGGAAAGGGGTCGCCGCCCTCACTCGTCATGAGCCAGAGCTGATTCCACTGGCGGCCAAGGTAGGAGCTGTACACCACGCGCTTGCCATCG
>DASZNX010000048.1:0-20870 GCA_035551075.1 Gemmatimonadales bacterium
GGCAACATCTGGGGCCTGACCGCGTGTGATGGACCCGCGAACAAGACCCTCACGATCGGCGGCAAGAGCCGGCAGTACCATACGTACGACGCGCGCGGGGCCGCGCTGAACGACGAGCGCGACGACGGCACGATCTGCCCCACCGCGGCCGGCGGCGCCGTGCCGTTCGCTCCAGAATTCACGATTCCCGCGCTCCTCGAGATGAACAAAACTTACGGCGCGAAGCTGTTCCAGAAGTACGGCTTCCTCGATGCATTCAACCCCACGTTCACGGCGGCCGGCCAGCAGGCCACCGGCACCGTCGACCCGCGCCTCGGCTGGTTCGACGTCGACTACCTCGGCATCGATCAGGGACCGATCCTGGCGATGATCGAGAACTATCGGAGTGGATTTGTGTGGCGCGTGATGCGCGGCAATGCGCACATCATCGCGGGGCTGAAGCGCGCGGGTTTTACCGGAGGCTGGCTGCCCTAGCGGCGACTGCTCACGGCGCGACGAAACGCCGACCGGCTCGCCCGATCGACGTCGCGCTGCCAGCGCGTGAACACTTGAACCAGCCGCCGTGCTTCAGGCGTCAACCGCGCGCCCCCACCAGTAGCGCCGCCGCGTGTCGTGTCGAGCACGCGCGCGCCGAGGACCTTCTCCATCTCGCGAATGCGGTTCAGACAGGTGCGGTAGCTCCAGCCGACGAGTTTGCCGGCGGCCCGGATCGTTCCGGTCCGCGCCACGCCGTCCAGGAACCGCACGTACCGTGGCCCCATGAGAAAGGCGTCGTCCCAGTTGAGCCAGATCTTGAGGTGTGGCGCGAGGTGACTCATGGGCGGTATCGCCCCAGGAACAGCACACATCGGGCGGCCGGGGACACGCGGGCGCTCCAGGATTTCGCTTTCGGCGCAGAGTATGGACGGGTTTGGTTCGATGTGCAAGGTGGTGCGTACCGCAACATGACTTGCCGCGCCAATCCGCGCCATTCCTCTTTAAGGCATGAGTCGTCTGCTCGACGCCGTCGCAACGCTGCCCAATGCCGCCGAGCCCGTGGCCGGTTGGGTGACGGGCGGCCAGCCGAGCGAACAGCAGTTCAAGGACTTCAAGGCCGCCGGCGGCGAGGTCGTGGTCGACAACCGCGATCCGATGGAGCCTCGCCCCGTCGATGAGCCCAGCGTCGTCACAGCAGCGGGTTTGCAATACATCAGCATGCCCATCGTGCACGGCGCGGTCACGGTCGATACCATGAAGCGGATGCACGAGACGTTGAGAAAGATTTCCGGAAAGAAGGCGCTGCTCCATTGCTCGTCAGGGAATCGCACGTCCGCGGCGCTCATTCCTTATCTCATGATCGATAAGAAAATGGAGCAGGAAGAGGCGGTCGATCTCGCGATGAAAGGTGGCCTGCGAAGTGCGGAATTGATGGAGTTGGCGCTAGAATATGCCCAGAGTGTTACGCCTTAGGTTCCTCTTTCCCTCCTGCAAGACGGTGCCAGTACATTCTCATCTCAGAGATCTTCCCATTCTTGGTCTCACAGAAGATTGCTCCCCTCGCGTCAACCTGTTCTCCCGTGCGCCTTCTCCGGAACGTGCAGCGAAACTCCGTCGCAAACCACGGCCCCGCGGCGTAGATCTCGCCTGACGAAAAATGCGTCTCGGCCTGATACAGCGGGATGTCTTTCCAGTACGCGCGGATCGCGCCAATCCCGCGATCGGGCTGGCTGAACGGCGTCTCGATGAAGACCGCGTCATCGGCGAAGACGGACGCGATTGTCTCCACGTCGCCGCGCTCCCATCCCCGCCCGAACGTATCGATCAGCTCCCGATAGTCGCTATTCATGGCCGCAAATATACGCGTGGATGGCGCGCTGTCCTGTTGCTGTTTGCGGCGGCCGCGGCGGCCGCGGCGGCCACTACGGCCTGTGGGCGTCCGGACAACGGCTACACGCTCCTGTTTCTAGATCGCTTCCCCGCCGCCCGTCTCGGTCACGTCTCCTGGGCGCCCGATCCCGCGCACAGCCGGCTCGTCGAGTTCGACGGCGACTTGCACGTCGTCAAGGCGCTCGTTGATCCCTGGCTGACGAGCCCTGTCGGCGTAGCGCCGTATCCGGGAGGCCGGCTCCTCGTCACCGAACGCACCGGCGAGGGGGTCGTGTTCGACACCACGGGCAAACACGTGCGCGAGTGGGAGAGCCCCTTCCCCGCTGCCAGCTATGCGACCGATGGCGCACGGATTATCGCCGCGCGGTCGCCGTTCTTCGTCGAGTTCGTCGCCGAAGACGGCAGCGCGCCCTTGCTCTGGGAGCTCGACACGCTGGGCCGGCGGGTCCATGGCATCGGCATCACGCACATTCCCGAGATCCGCTATCTCACCCAGCTCGCGAATGCCGGCGCCGTCGCCGTGACGGGCGACAGGGTGTACTTCGCACCGCTCATACGCGACGAAATCCTGCGGCTCGATCCGATGGGTTCGACGGTATGGCGTGGCTCGCGCGGCATCATTCCCGCCGAGCGCGATCCCGAGTTTATGCCTGGCAAGTCACGCCGGGTCGCGCACGCACTGGTCAACATTGCGATGGCAGTGGGGGGTCCCGATGGACGTATCTACGTGCTCGGTGGGGCCGATTCGGCCGCCACGACATTGCGACTCGATGCGCTCAACCCCGAAACGGGAGAGATCGTCCTCAGCCGTCCCTTGGGCACGGCTACGACGGCGATTGCCGTCAATCGCAAAGGCCAGATTCGCGTGCTCGATCCGGCGTCGCTGCTGGCGCAATCACCGACACTCGGCCGCGAGCTGTTTGCTCCGCCGTTCGCGCTGCCCGATCTCTCCGGCAAGATGGTTCGCCTTGACGACTATCACGGCCAGGTCACGCTGATCAATTTTTGGGCGTCGTGGTGCGCGCCATGCCGAGAGGAATTCCCGCACATGGCGGAGCTGTACAGGGACTATGCGGAGCATGGATTCGCGATTGCGGCGATCTCTGATGACGTGAGCGACAGCAAGATGCGCGGGTTTGTCCGGGAGTTCCGGCCGCCCTTCCCAATCTTAGTGGGCGGCGGTCGCATGAAGGCGGTATATCACTACCGCGGCCTGCCCTATTCGGTGCTCATCGATCGGAACGGCCGCGTCATCGAACGGATCTTCGGTTTTGGCGGCGATCAGGAATTCCGCCGCCTGCGTGAAACGATTGCGAGGGAACTCGATGCTGGCTCTGCTCCTGGTCCTTAGCGCGCAGCTCCCGGGCGACTGGCCGGCGTACGGCCACGACGCCGGCGGCGCACGGTTCTCGCCGCTGACTCAGATCACACGAGACAACGTGGCGCGCCTGCAGGTCGCCTGGACCTATCACGCCGGCATACCGGACATGTCGTCGATGTCGCACCGGCCGCCGTCGCTCGAGGTCACACCGCTGGTGGTGGACGGGACGATGTACGTGATCACGCCGACCGGCATCGTCGCGGCGCTCGATCCGGCGACCGGCACGGAGCGCTGGCGGTACGACGCCGGCGTCAACCCGCACCGCGGCTACGGGGACTTCGCCAGTCGCGGCGTGAGCTACTGGCGTGATAACCGACGTCCGACGGAGAGGGGGACGGGGGGTGAGGACTGCGCGCGCCGCATCATCGCCGCGACGATCGACGCGCGGCTGGTTGCCCTCGATGCCGCGACGGGAAAGCCGTGCGCGGGCTTTGGGTCCGGCGGCGTCGTCGATCTGCGGAAGGGCCTGCGCGTCCAGCCCGATGAATTCGCATTCTATGAGGTGACGTCGCCACCGGCGATCGTAGGAGATCTCATCATCACCGGCTCTGCGATCGCCGACAACACGAATCTGGCCCCGGCAAGCGGTGAAGTGAGGGCGTTCGACGTGCGCACGGGCGCGCTGCGGTGGTCGTTCGATCCGATCCCCCAGGATTCGACGGATCCGGCATTCAAGACGTGGGAGCGCTGGAGCGCGCCGCGCACCGGCGGAGCCAACGTATGGTCGGTGATCGCCGCCGATCCCGCGCAAGATCTCGTGTTTCTGCCCACCACATCTCCTGCGCCCGACTACTTTGGCGGCCTGCGGCTCGGGCAAAATCGCTACGCCAACTCCGTCGTCGCCCTGCGCGCGTCGACCGGCAAACTGGTGTGGCACTTTCAAACGACCCATCACGACATCTGGGATTACGACAACGCGGCGCCGCCGGCGCTGACGACGGTGACCAAGGATGGCGTCAAGATTCCCGTGGTCATTCAAATACCCAAGACGGGAATGATGTACGTGCTGGATCGGACGAATGGACAGCCCGTCTTCCCGGTCGAAGAGCGGCCGGTGCCTGCGAGCACGGTGCCCGGCGAAGTCGCGTCGCCCACCCAGCCGTTTACGACTGTGACGCCGCCGCTCTCGCCGCTGCAGTATTCGGCGAGCGACGCCTGGGGGCCCACGCCCGACGCGGAAGCAGCCTGCCGCGCGCTGCTCGGCAGCCTCCGCAATGACGGGCCATTCACCCCACCCTCGCTCCAGGGCACCCTGGTCGTGCCGGGCAATATCGGCGGCGCGGCCTGGGGCGGCGTCGCTATAGATGAAAGGAGATCGCTCGCGATCGTTCCGGTGAATCGCCTGCCGGCCATGGTGCAACTGTTCCGCTCCGAAGGCTTCAACGGGGACAGCCTGCGGGCCTCGGATACGCAACGCGGGTTAACCGATTTCGAGTACACGCGCATGCGCGGCACGCCCTACGTCATGCGCCGCCGCCTGATTCTTGGGCCCACCGGCCTCCCGTGCGTAAAGCCTCCATTCGGCTCTCTCGTTGCCGTCAGTCTTCGCACCGGCGCGATCGTGTGGAACGTGCCCCTCGGCACCATGGGCGGTTTCCCCGGATCGCCCAACCTCGGCGGCCCGATCGCGACCGCGGGGGGAGTGGTGTTCATCGGCGCGACGCTCGATCGCGCCATCCGCGCGTTCGATGTCGAAACAGGTCGGGAGCTCTGGAAGGCGGACCTGCCCGCAAGCGCGCGGGCGACGCCGATGACGTACGAGGCGGGCGGCAGGCAATTCGTGGTGATCGCAGCGGGCGGCGGCGGTCCCTTCGGTGCCGGCGACGCGATCATCGCGTTTGCACTTCCGAAATGAATTTCCTAACCTAGAGGGTGCCGCTCCCGATCATCATCGATACAGACCCGGGCATCGACGATTGCCTGGCCCTGCTCCTCGCGCTCAACTCCCCCGAGCTGGACGTCCGAGCCATCTCGATTTCCTACGGCAACACCGTCGTCGAGAATGCCTATCGGAACTGCGTCGAGATCCTGCGACGCGCGAAGCACCGTCGTGTTCCGATCGGCATCGGAGCACGCCGGCCGCTCAAGCGCCAGCTCGAGGTCGCGGCGGATACGCACGGCCCTTCGGGTTTGGGCTACGCCGAGCTGCCGCCGGCCGGAGTCATTCTCGATTACGCCCGCCCGCTCGAGCGATTGCTCGAATCGCAAGCCGAGCCGATCACGCTGGTGACGCTCGGTCCGCTGACGAGCTTCGCGCTCGTCCTGCGCGCGAATCCCGACCTGGTGCGGCAAAAAGTCGGCCGCCACATCGCGATGATCGGCAACATCGAGGCGGCGGGAAATCAGACGCGCTACTCGGAATTCAACGCCTGGTGCGACCCCGAAGCCCTAGCGACCGTCCTCGCCGCCGAGATTCCTACCGAAATGATCGGCCTCGATGTCACGCGCAAACTCATCGTCAAAGGGACCGAAGTCGAGCGGCTCTCGGGCAGCTCGCCCTGGCTGCACGACGCGCTGCGCTTCTATGTCGAATTCCATAGAAAGCAGGAGGGTCTCGACGGCGCCGTCGTGAACGATGTGCTGGCGATTGCCTACCTGCTGCAGCCTGAGGTACTGACGTTCAGCGATCTGCGCATCACGGTGGACCTGGGCGATGGGCAGACCCGCGGTCGCACGAAGCTCGATCCCAAAGGTTCGTTCGCGCGCGTCGCTATGGACGTCCATCCACCGCCGGTCCGGCGGCTGTTGTTCGATCGCGTCCTGCAGCCGGGCGCATCCGGACCTCCCGGAGGCGGGACGCCTCCGCTCCCGGAGGAAGCGCTGGCATGACGATCCCGCGCAAGGTTGCGGTGATTGGCGCGGGCGACATCGGCATCGGCTGGGCGGCGCTCTGCGCGTCGGCGGGCTGGCCCGTAGCGATCTTCGACTTGAATCCGGCAACGATCGAGCGCGCGTCGATCGAGATCGAGCGCCGCACGCGCGCCCTCGTCGCGCTCGACCGCGCGCCGGAATCGATCGTCGAGCGCGGCCTCAGTGAGCTCGTCCGCGCGAATTTTCTTTCGGAGGCGATCCAGGACGCCGACTGGATCATCGAAGCGATTCACGAGGATGTCGCCGCGAAGCAGAAGCTGCTCTCGGGACTGGAGCAGGTCGCCGGCGTCGACGCGCTGATCAGCTCATCGTCGAGCGGGCTGGCCCCGACCGACATCTTCGGGCGCATGCGCCGGCTCGACCGCTGTCTCGTGACGCACCCGCTGAATCCGCCCGAACTGATTCCGATCGTCGAAGTCGTTCCCGAAGGACGCACGTCCGCCGCCGCGCTCAGTCGCGCCGTCGATTACCTGCGGGCCCTCGGCCGCCACCCGATCGTGCTCAAGAAGCCGATCCCGGGATATGTGGTCGGCCGGATCGCCGCTGCTGTCTGGCGGGAATGCATCGACCTCGTGCTGCGTGGCGTCATTTCCGTGGATGATCTCGACCGCGCGGTATCGCTGGGACCAGGCATCGGATGGGCGGCGGCGGGCCCGCACCTCACCTACCACCTCGCGGCGGGCGAAGGTGGGATTCGCGGCTTCATCCAGCACCTGCTGGCGAGCTTCGAGGGCTGGTGGCAGCAGCTCGCCCACTGGGCGCAGCTCGACCCCGAACAGCAGCGCACCCTGATTCAGGCCACTGAACGCGCATATAAAGGGAAAATCGAGTTTTTGCGGGAGGCGCGAGACCGGCGGTTGAACGCGATTCTCAGGGCTCTTGAGGGGGCACGCGCACCATCAGAATCGGGATCCGGCTGACGTGGCGTAATGCGGTCGCCGTAGTGCCGTGAACCACGTCGCCCAGGAGTGAATGCCCGTGGGTCGCCATCGCGATCAAATCGACCTTCTCGCGCTCGGCGGCCGCCGCGATTTCCTTGGCCGGATCGCCCGCCGCCAGTAGGCAATCCGCCTCGATGCCCGCCTGGCGCAGCTCCCGCGTCACCCGCTCCAGATAGGCCCGGTCTTCCTTTATCTCCTGCGACTCGCGCAGGTTGAGCTGTTCCATGTTGCGGGCCGCCCACCCGTCGGCGACATGCAGCAGGAGCACCTCGGAGCCGAGGAGTTTCGCGAGGCTGGTCACGTGCTGCAGGATCGCCCGGTCCGCGGCGCTGTTCTCGAGCGGCACGAGGATGCGCTTGTACATCAGCCGATCCATCCGCTGAAGATGCGAATCAGCAGCCAGGCATTGAACGCGGCAATCGCGAGCGCGACGACGTACGAGAGCGCTTTCAGCCAAACCGGATTCACGAACTCGCCCATTTTGAGACGGTCCGACGTGAACCGGACGAGCGGGAAGACCGCGAACGAGAGTTGCAGGCTCAGAATCACCTGACTGAGGATCAGGAGTTGGGCGGTGCCGTGTTCTCCGAAGAAAATAGCGGTCAGCGCGGCCGGCACAATCGCGATCAAGCGCGTGATGAGTCGCCGCAGCCACGGCCGGATGCGGATATTGAGAAAGCCCTCCATCACGATCTGGCCCGCGAGCGTTCCCGTCAGCGTCGAGTTCTGCCCCGACGCGAGCAGCGCGAACGCGAACACGGCGCTCGCGCCCGTCACACCGAGCAGCGGCGTCAGTAGCCGGTACGCATCCTCGATCTCGGCCACTCCGGTTTGACCGGCGCGATGGAACGTCGCCGCGGCGACGACGAGGATGGCCGCATTGATGAACAACGCGAAAGACAAGGCGACCGTCGAGTCGATGAAGGCGAACTTCACGGCCTCCCGCTTGCCCGTCGGAGTCTCGTCGTAGGAGCGCGTCTGCACGACCGATGAATGCAGATACAGATTGTGCGGCATCACCGTGGCGCCGAGGATGCCGATGGCGATGTACAGCTTGTCGGGGTCTGCGAGAATGGCGGCGCTCGGCAGAAAACCGCTGAGGATGTCGCCCATGTGCGGCCGGGCGATCAAAATCTCGAACAGGAAACATCCGGCGATCGTCGCGATCAACGCCACCACCAGGGCCTCGAGCAGGCGGAACCCTCGGTGCTGCATGTAGAGCACGATCAGCACGTCGAGTGCCGTGATCGCGATGCCCCACGGCAGCGGAATGCCGAACAGCAGATTCAGCGCGATCGCCGAGCCGATGACCTCGGCGAGATCGCATGCGGCAATGGCGAGCTCGCAAATGATCCAGAGCAACAACGAAACTGGTCGCGAGTAGTGATCGCGACACGCCTGCGCCAGGTCTCGCCCCGTGACGATGCCGAGCTTGGCGGCGAGCCCCTGCAGCAGAATGGCCATGAGGTTGGACAGCAGGATGACCGTCAGCAGCGTGTAGCCGAAGCGCGCGCCCCCGGCCAGATCGGTCGCCCAATTGCCGGGATCCATGTATCCGACGGCGACCAGATATCCGGGTCCGGCGAACGCGAGCGCCTTCTTCCACCACGTCCCGCGTTTGACGGGGATCGTGCGATACGCTTCCGCCAGACTGGGCGCGAGCCGCGCCTGCCGCCAGCCACTCTCGATCGCGCTATTCGCCATCGGAATCGCTCGGTCGGCAGAACAGCAACAAGGCGAGCTCCTGGCCGACGACGCGGGTCACGCCGTCCATCAGTCGCACGATGGTCGGTCCGTTGAACGGCTGCCGGTCCGTGATCGTGAGCCGCACGCCGGGGACGAGGCCCTGCTCGGCGAGATAGTGCAAGCGGGCGGGGTGCTCGTCGCCGACTTCCTGGAGGATCACCGCCCGGCCGACTTCGGTTTCGGCGAGCGTGACGAGCTCGGTTTCTTCGATTTCACCGCCGGCCGTCGGAATCGGCGCGCCGTGCGGATCATAGCGCGGCTCGCCTAACGCTTCGGCCATGCGCTCGATGAGTTTCTCCGAGACCGCGTGCTCCAGCCGTTCCGCCTCGCCGTGGACGTCGCCCCAGTCGTAGCCGAGCTTGCGCGTCAAATAGGATTCGAGGATGCGATGCCGGCGGATCATCTGGAGTGCGGCGCGCCGTCCCTGCGGCGTGAGCTGCACGCCGCGATACGGCACGTGCTCGATCAACCCCGTTTCGGAGAGACGTTTCATCATGCCGCTCACCGACGGGGGCGCGACTGCGAGCATTTCCGCGATATCGCTGGTGGTCGCGAAGCCGCCCTGGTTCGTGAGATGAAAAACCGACTTGAGGTAGTCTTCGACGGAGCGTGTTAGCGGCGGCGAGTCCATGGGGCCTTTCTGGATTCCACTGTCAACCAGACAGGGTATTAGACTAGCCTAATTATCAAATATGGGCAAGCGAAGATGTGGATTTTGATGAGCTAAGAAATCAGGCTAATTAACGGTGTGAGAATGCGCTCGCTCATGCCCCAGATAACGTGTTTTCCCAGTGTATACGCGGGAAGTACTCGGGGGGGGATGCCAGGATGAGCGACAGTGATTTCCCCTCGCACCCCGGGGGTAGCGAGCGATCGAAAGGACACCCAGAAGGCATCCTGGACTTCCTGGCTGAGCACAATAGGTGGCCGGGATGTCAACGCGAATACAAATGGACGCACAACGACGGGCGGGAGAACCGGGGTTCGCGGGTAGAGATCATCGAGCACGCCCAGCCGCTCGGCCCCTGTGAGATCGACGCCGATTTCTTCGTGCGTTTCACGGATGGCGGTGTCCGCGAGATCGGTATCACGGGGTTCGCGGCGTCCACCAGGAAAGGCAATCTGTCCCGACCAGGTGTCGCCGGCGCGCACGGCGCGGTGAATGAACAAAGCCTCGATTCCGTCGTCACCCTCGCGCAGCATGATCGCCACGGCCGCCGAAATCATTTCCCCTGTGGCCGGGATTTCGGTGGGCCGGTACTTCCTCAGCACCTCCCGCGCGCGATCAAGCAGAGACTTCCTCACCGCCATCGACGTTGATGACGTTGCCCGTAATCCAGTCCGCCCCGGGGTGCGCTAACGCCACGATCGCGCCACCCAGATCCGCAGGCGTCGTGAGCCGGTGGTGCGGATTTCGCAGCGTGGCGATCTCGATCAGCTTCTCGTTGCCCGGGATCTTGCGCAGAGCCGGCGTGTCGGTGACGCCGCCACGCAGCGCGTTGACGGTGATGCCGAGCGGCGCCAGTTCGAGCGCCAGCTGGCGCGTGTGCGACTCGAGCGCCGCCTTGGCGGCCGAGACCGCGCCGTACGTCGCGAAGACGCGGGTCGATCCTGAGGATGTCATCGAGAAGATCCGGCCGCCCTTCCCCATCAACCCGTGCTTCACCACCCCTTGCGACCAGTAAACGAGCGAATGTGCCATGACGTCGAGCGTCATGTCGATGTTCGCTTTGTTCAGCACATCATCGCCGATGTAGGGCTTCAGCGTGCCGAACGCCAGTGAGTGCAGCATGATCGCGATGTTCAGCTTTTGTTTGGCGAGCTCCGCAAGGACTTCGTTGCGCTTTTCCTCATCGGCCGCGTTGATGTTGAAGTACTGAGTCTTGCGGCCGAGCTTCTCGATGTCGCGCCGAATCTCCGCGACGTGCTCGAGTCCCGCCTTGCGATCGAGGTGGACGCCGACGATGTCATAGCCCGCCTGCGCGAGGGCTCGCGCCGCGCCTTCACCGAAGCCGCTCGAAGCTCCAAGAATCAGCGCCCATTTCGGAGTCTTCACCTGCGCGTGTGTAGTGTCTGGCATGGCGGTATAATAGCGCCCATCCAATGAGAAGCCACTTGTGGATGGCGATCGGCTTGGTTGCGGGCCTGTTGCTTGGCCTGTTGGCGGCGGCGTTGGCGGAGCACCACCATCCGGCGCTGTTCGACGCGCTCGTCGCGATTCAGCCGATCGGCGAGATCTTCAAGAACCTGCTCTCCATGGTCGCGATCCCGCTCGTCGCGACCGCACTCTTCGCGGGGCTCGCCAAACTGGGCGAGTTGCGAATGCTCGGCCGGCTGGTGGTGCGCACGCTGACTTTTTTTTGGACGACGTCGATCCTGGCGATCGTCCTTGGATTTGCGGTGGGGAGCGTCATGCTTCCCCGCGCGGCAGTGTCGCCGGAACGCCAGGCAGTGTTGAAAGCCGCCGCGGCCGATCCCGGCGCAATCCAGCGAGCAGCCCAGACGCTGCCGACGGGCGTCCAGTTCATTGTGCAATTGGTTCCCGCCAATCCCTTCAAGGCGGCAGCCGATGGCAACCTGCTCCCCGTCATCGTGTTCGTCACGATCTTCGCGATTGCGACCGCGACGCTGCCGCACGAGCGGCGGGTGCCGCTGACCGTCATGGCCGACTCCGCGACTGAGGCGCTGATCCGGATCGTGCAGTGGGTGCTCGTCATTGCTCCGATCGGCATTTTCGCGCTCGTCGCGCCGACCGCGGCACGCTACGGGTGGGAGATCGTGCGCGCCATGCTCTGGTTCATTGCCGCGGTGATCGTCGGCGTGATTCTCTTCCACGCGCTCGTCTATCTGCCAGGCGTCGCCCTGTTCGCGCGCCTCGCGCCCGCGCGATTCCTGCGTGTCGCCTTCCCTTCGATGTTCATGGGCTTTTCGGCCACGACGTCGCTGGCCGCATTGCCAAACCTGTTCGAGGCCGCGGACAAGGACCTCCACCTGCCTCGGTCTGTTTCCGGTTTCGTGCTGCCGCTCGGCGCGAGCATCAATCGCGCCGGCAGCGCCCTCTTTCAGGCGATCGCGGTGCTCTTCATCGCGCGCGTCTACGGCATCCCGTTCGGAACCGAGGAGATGTTGTCGGCGGGCCTGGCCGTGTTTCTCGCGTCACTGACCGTCGCCGCCGTGCCCTCGGGCGGCGTGATCAGTCTCTTCCCCGCGTTTCAGGCGACTGGCCTGCCGATCGCCGGCCTCAGCATTCTCATGGGGCTCGACCGCATCTCCGACATGTTTCGCACGATGACGAATGTGACCGGTCATCTGGCGACCGCGGTCGTCGTCGCGCCGCGCGATCCGCCATCCGCCTAGAAGTAGAGTCCGACGACCAGCAGCACATTCACGCCCGACACAACCCATCCATCCTCGCTGCTCTGAGTCGTGCTTTGCTCAGTCGAACGGTGCGAGTACCCTCCAAACACGCTCGCCGTGCCTCCGAGGCTCAGGTTCGGAGTCACCCAATACCCGGCGCCCAGCTCACCCAGGACGCCTGCGCGCGATTGGTTCACCTTGAACGTCGTGCCGCCCAGCGTCTGTTTGTTATCCGAGTAGCTCGCGGCAACCCCGATTGACTGAAAGGAGCGGACTTTGTCCCGGGGCGCCTGATAGAATCGTTTTCCCAAGCCTACGCCGAGGTCCACCATCCGGCTGTTCTGGTCCGAGGTCGTACCGAGTGAGGTCTGCGTGCCGTTCAAGAATTCTCCGTTGAAGTCGAGGAGCAGCATCCACGCAGCTCGCGGACTCGTAAACCGCAGGATGCCGAGATTGACCAGGCTGACGCCGCTGGTGCCGAACTGCAGGCCCCACTGACCAGCCCGAAAGTGCGACGTGTCGGCCGACGACTCCTGCGCGAACGCAGCGACGGGAACAAGCGACAGCACGGCGAGCAGTGACGTGAAGCGCGGCACGGTGGCCTCCGAAGGTAAGGTGCGTGGAGGCTACACGCTGCCCGCGTCGATAGGCAACGCATGCCGCACGAAACATCATAACGCAACGAGAAGTCTTACAGCCTCAAAATCACCTGTTCCGCGAGCACCACACCAGCCACGATGCTGCCGGCGGCCGCACCGACATGCAGGAACATGGCCCAACGCGTGCCCCGCTGGACTGCCAGGCGCACCACCAACGACAGCGTCAGCGACACTCCCAGCATGCCAATGATCGTGCCGGCGCCGAAGGCGGCGAAGTACATCACGCGCGATGTCGCGTCGGGCACGGCCGCGAGCAGCAGCGCGACGATCGCCCCGCTTCCCGCCAATCCGTGCGCGATGCCGAAGCCGAGCGAGCGGCGGGCATCGACGCGAGTATGCAAGTGGCTGTGACTCGAATCAGTCGCGTGACTATGCAGATGGAAATGCGTGGCAACGGCCGGATGCGTGTGCGCGTGCATGTGCCAGCGGCCGCTCACGTACCGCCAGATCACGCTGGCGCCGAGGACGATCAGCAGCGCCGCAACGAGCAGCTCGGCGGCCGGCCAAAGGCGATCGGGGAGACGAACGCCGAGGGCGATGATCAGCAGCGCGACCACCCCGACCGTCAGCGTGTGGCCGAGGCCCCACACCAAACCCAGACGCGCGGCGTGCCAGAGCCGCGCCGCGGGGCGCGTCGCGAGCGTCGACACCGCCGAGAGGTGGTCGGGCTCGAAGGCGTGCCGGATGCCGAGCAAACCGCCGATCGTGACGATTACGGGGATGCTGTTCACTGGCACTGTGAGCATAGGCGTACCAATGTAAGGGACGAATCGGGCGATAACTTCGGGAGTCTCAAAAGGATAGGTCCGAGGGCTTGCCTGGAAGCCCCTAGGCCCCAGGCCCCAGGCCCTATCTACAACCTTATGCCACTTTTGCATATCCAAACCGGTGCATGCCCCGACAGGTGCTCGAGGACACTCTGACTGCTGATTCCATAGCGGCCGACACGGCCCTCGCTGCCAGCGGGGACGCCAGTGCTTTCGAGCGGCTCTACCGGAGTCACGTTGCCCGGGTCCATACCCTGGTGCGGCGGATGCTCGATGCCGACGAGGCCGACGACGTCACGCAGGATGTCTTCATTCGGGCCTGGCAAAAGCTGTCGACGTTCCGTGGCGAATCGGCATTCGGCACGTGGCTGCACCGGCTGGCGGTGAACGTGGTGCTGGCGCGGCGGAAGACCGTGGGTGTGGAGCGCGGGCGGTTCATCAATGAACCGGAGCCGCTCGAGGATGTATCCGGCAAACCCGTGACACCGGAATTGTCGCTGGATTTTGAGGAAGCGCTGGCCCGGCTTCCCGAAGGAGCACGGCAGATTTTCGTGTTGCACGACGTGGAGGGGTATCGCCACGAAGAGATCGCGCAAATGCTCGGCGTGGTGCCGGGCACATCGAAATCGCAGCTGCATCATGCGCGGATGGCGCTGCGGAGGCATTTGGATCGATGAACGACATCTGGAAGAATCGACTCTCGGAGTACATCGACGGCGAGCTCGACTCGAGCGAGCGCGCGGCTCTCGAGGCGCATCTCGCGACCTGCGGGCAGTGCTACGCGGCACTCGGCGAGCTGCGCCAGGTGATCGCGCGCGCGCAGGCGCTGCAGGACACGCCGCCCGGTAAGGATCTGTGGCCGGCTATTCGCGCCGGGATCACGGAAGAGCGCGGTGTCCGGCTGACCCCGGGTCGCCGGCCCGCGGTTCCGGCCCGTCGCTTTAGTTTCTCCGTTCCGCAGTTGCTCGCGGCCAGCATCGCGCTCGTGTTGCTCTCGGGCGGCGGAGCATGGATGGCGCTGCAATCGCGGCAGACGAACCTGGCGACATCCGCACCGTCTTCCGCATCGACGGCGCGGCCACGGATCACTGAGGCGGCAACGTGGACGGGACGCACCGATGCGGCGATCGCCGATCTGCAGACCGCACTCGCTCAGAATGAGAGCCGGCTCGACACCGCGACCGTCCGGATTGTGCGTCAGAACCTCGCGATCATCGATCGCGCCATCGCCGACGCGCGCGTCGCGCTGCAAAAAGATCCCGGTAACGCGTACCTGAATCTCCACCTCGCCGACACGATGCGGCGCAAGGTGGAGCTGCTGCGGCGAGTGAACGACATGGCCGCGGCGCGGTCCTAGGAGGACACAGACATGCTAGCAACGCTGGCCGCTGCGATGCTCGCCGTAATGGCACCGCAAAGACAATCCGATACGACGATCGCCGTGCCGGCCGGCGCCAGTCTCTCAGTCAACAATTTCGGGGGCGGAATCACCGTCCATGGGTGGGCCGAGAATCGCGTCAAAGTGCACGGGGAGACCGGGCGCCGCGGGCGCGTCGAGGTATCGCTCGTCGGGAATACCGTGGTCGTGAAGACCGGCAGCCGTGAAGGCGCTCCCTCGGTCATCGACCTCGATATCACGGTCCCGCGCTCGATGGATCTCACGCTCAGCGGCACGTATGCGGATATCACCGTCGACGGGGTCCAGGGCGGAATCAGCGCCGAAACCGTCAACGGTGAAGTCAACGTGCACGGAGGGAAGGGCAACATTACGCTCCACTCCATCCAGGGCGGCGTGACACTCGCCGACGCGTCGGGCCGTATCGAGGTGAACTCCGTCAACGAAGACGTCGATCTCACCAACGTGAGCGGGGAAATCAAGGTCGAGACCACGAACGGCGAGGTCACGCTCGCCGGCATCAAGTCGAACAACGTCGACGCCGGCACCATCAACGGCGACGTGATCTACGAGGGTACGGTCACCGACGGCGGCTCCTACAGCTTCGGATCACACAACGGCGACATCTCGGTTTCGATCCCCGAGGGCGCCAATGTCACGGTGACGACTGCAACCGCGAATGGCGACATCAATGCGTGCTTTACGCTTCCACTCACGGAGTCCCCGGGGAAGCACCGCAAGACCTTCAAGATCGGCTCGGGCAGCGCGCGCATGGAGCTGGAATCCTTCCAGGGAGACATTCGGATGTGCCGCCCGCAAGAGATCCGTGACCGCCTGGAGCGCAAGAAGAACAAACACGGCGAAAACGACAAAGAAAAAGACAACGATACCAGCTTCACCTTCCATGTCGACGTGAACGACGCGGCGACTTATGCCGCGCGTTATGCGCGCGCGTACGCGCCGACGTACGCGAAGGCCTACGCACCTCTCTATGCGCGTAACTATGCGCGCGCGTACAGTCGCGCGTATCGCAGCGCGCACGCCGACACGACATCGCACTGAGCGGAGGTTTACGATGCGAGCCCTGGCAATCGCGACTGCGCTATGTCTCACCGCACTCGCCACCGCTGCCGCACAGGACTTCAACTGGCACGGGAAGATCGCGGCCGGGAAGCGGCTCGAAGTCAAGGGAGTCAACGGCGACGTGCGGGCAGTGCTCGCGAGCGGCGCCGAAGCCGTAGTCAACGCGCGGAAGCACGCGCGGCGCTCCGATCCTGATGAGGTCGAGATCAAGGTCGTTGAATCGGATGACGGCGTAACGATCTGCGCCGTGTATCCGACGCCGGCCCGCGCCCACGAAGAGAACCGCTGCGAGCCCGGCGACAGCTGGCATTCGAGCACCGACAACAACGATGTGGTCGTCGACTTCGAGGTGCAGGTTCCTCCCGGTGTCGAATTCAATGGGAAGACAGTGAACGGTGAAATGTCGGCCGAGGGACTGAAGGCCGACGTGCGGGCAAGCACGGTGAACGGCAGCGTCCGCGTCAGCACGACCGGCCTCGCCGAAGCCTCGACGGTCAATGGGTCGGTGTACGCCGAATTCGGCCGCGCGAACTGGGAAGACGAGCTGGAGTTCAGCACGGTCAATGGCGGCATCACACTGGTCATGCCGGGAAAGATCGACACGGAGGTTCGCGCCAGTACCGTGAACGGCGAGATCGAGTCCGATTATCCGCTTACGATTACAGGCAAGTTCGGGCCGCGGAAGTTGCGGGGCACGATTGGTGCCGGAGGCCGGACGCTCAATTTGAGTACCGTGAACGGGGAGATAAGGCTTCGCAAAAGCACGTAAATTCGTACCAGCTCGCCGTCGTTTGATACCAAATCAACAACCAACCAGCCCCACCTTAGCTCCTCTTTTCACGGGGAGTTTCGGTGCTGCGGGACATTCTCGCCCGCACAACGCAGATCGAGGATCTCCGCGAGCTCTTTACCACGCTTGGCTACGCAGCAGCCTGGGAGGCTGTGCCGGTCGAGGCGTGGCTGGGCGAGGAAGCGGCCGGTCAGGCGGGAGTCGCGCAGGCGGCGCTGATCGCGCGCCACGGCGCGTTTCGCGTGTTCGCATTGGCCGCCGCGGACCCGGAGGGGGCGGCCCGAGCTGCCGCGAAACGTCTGGCGGCGGGCGCGGAGCGCGGGCTCGTTTGCGCGCTGGGTCCAACCCCTCCCGGTAACCCGCTCAGGCTCGTCTGCGCGGCGGGTCCCATAGGACCCCGCTTCGCGACGATCGCGCTCCCGCATCCTGCGGGTGCCAGCGTCGCTACACTCGAACGCCTGGCGCCCGGCGCCGGCGAGTCCCCGCTCGCACTCTCGCTCCGCGTAGCTGAGGTGCTCGCGAGTGAAGGCGTCACACCGCGGTTCTTCAGGGCGTTTCGCGCCACTCTCGATCGCCTCACCGATCGGCTGGCGAGCCCTCGCTCACGCTTGGATCGTCACGTTTTGGCGCTGACGGCGCTCACGCGGGTGCTCTTCCTTTATTTCATCCAGTCCAAGGGCTGGCTCAACGGAGATCCGCGCTACGTCCCCCGCCTCCTTGAGAGGGCGCTCTCCGGCCGTCATCACTTCCATCGCTCGTTTTTGCACGCGCTCTGCTTCGGCGCGCTCAACCGCCCGCCCGAGCGACGCAGCTCGGCGGCTCGCGCGCTCGGCACGATCCCGTTTCTCAATGGCGGCCTGTTCGAACCGACGTGGCTGGAGCGAGAACACGGACCCGCGGTGTGGACCAACGGGGACTGGCGCAACGCATTTGACGATCTCTTCGAGCGGTTTCACTTCTCGGTCCGCGAGCATGACGCGGGCGATTTCATTGCACCCGACATGCTCGGCCGGGTCTTCGAGGGTGTCATGGAATCGGGCGAACGGCGCGCGAGCGGCAGCTATTACACCCCGGCGTCGCTGGTGCGCGAAATCGTGCGGGCAGGGCTCGAAGCGACGCTCACAGTTCGCTTCGGGCTGCCGCCCAGCGTGGCGGCACGCTGGGTGCACGAAGGAGTTGCCCCGCAGCCCGCGCCGCGGCTCCACGGACTCACCGTGCTCGATCCGGCCGCCGGCTCCGGCGCCTTCCTCCTCGGCGCTCTCGACGAGCTCGTGGCCTTACGACGCTCGGGAGGCGAGGGGCCGGTCCTCGCTGTGAAGCGCGACGTCCTGGCACACTCGTTGTTCGGCGTCGATCTGACGCTGACGGCGGTGCGGCTCACTGAGCTGCGGCTTTGGCTCGCGCTGGTTGCGGATGATGACACTGCCGACTTCACGTCCATCGCGCCGCTGCCGAACCTGGATGGCCACGTGCGGCAGGGTGACGCGCTGCTCGATCCCTTGGCACTGGCGGCGTCTATGGGCTGCCGCGCCGTGCGGGCGAGCGCCGCCGAAAGCCGCCCGCTCGCTGCAGCGCGGCAACAATTCTTTGACCAGGCGGGAGGTGGGTCGGAAAAGCGCCGCGCGCAAACCGAGCTGAATCGTGCGGAGGCAGCGCTGGCAGAGCGGCTCCTGGCCGAGGGCATCGGCATGATCGAAGCGACGATCAAGGAGCTGCTGAGCAGCGCGCGCGACCGCGATCTCTTCGGTCGCCGCCGCGGTTTGTCCGTCGATGAACGCACTCGACTTAAAGATCTGCGGCGCAGCTTGCGCGATCTGCGGCGGTCCCGCCGCCAACTGCGCCGCGATGGCGCCGCGCCCTTTTTTTCTTTTGAAACGCACTTTGCCGATGTCACGTGCTGCGGCGGATTCGACCTTGTCACCGGTAATCCCCCATGGGTGCGTGCCGAACGCCTGCCCCAACGCGTGCGCGAGACGTTAACCACGCGCTACAGCTGCTGGCGATCGAACGGTGGCAAGGGTTTCGCGCACCAGCCTGATCTCGCCGTTGCATTCAGCGAGCGCGCGCTCGAGCTGGCGAAGCCGGGCGGTACGATTGCCCTGCTCGTGCCCGCAAAGTTGGCGAGCAGCGGATATGCGGAGATGCTGCGGCACCGCCTCGCTCACAGCACGCGAATCGAGCACGCGGCGCCGCTGCCGGAGGCCGCCGCCCATGCCTTCGGGGCCGTGGTCTATCCGATGACGTTGGTCGCCACGCGTGCGGATCCGGTCGACACTCACATGACTGCCATCACGCTCGGCCCCAAAGGCGCCGGCCCCGCCGTTCCTCAACAGCAGCTGCAGAGCGCGGGGCCGTGGATTCTCCGCGCGGGGGTCGAGGGCATCGCGCGTCGGTTACGCGCGCAGTTTCCGACCGTCGGCGACCGCTGGACGCCGCAGCTTGGAGTGAAGACCGGCGCCGATGATGTGTTTCTGCTCGATCACCAATGCCCAGGAGTGCGACCGGCGATCCGAGGCCGCGACGTGCGGCCGTGGCATTGCGAGCCGCGACGGTTTGTGATGTGGACACATGGACTGAACGGGAAGCCCCTCCGTCGCCTTCCCGAGGCCTTGCGCAATCTCCTCGCGCCACACGCTGAGCGGTTGCGACGTCGCGCCGACTATCAAGGCGGCGTCGAGTGGCAACTGTTTCGGACCAGTCTGGGCATCGCTCGCTACCGGGTCGTGTGGCCTGACCTGGGCAAGCGCCTGGCCGCCGCGGTGCCCGACCGCGACGTCGTGCCCCTGAACACCGTCTACGGGATCGCAACCCGGCGGGCGCGCGATGCCGTTTCGCTCGCGGCCCTCTTCAACAGCCGCTGGCTGACCGCGCTTGCGCGCCTCGTCGCCGATCCAGCGCGTGGCGGATTTCGCCGCTTCAATGCGCGCGTTGTGCGTGGCTTGCCTGTTCCACACGCGGACTCGCCCATCTGGGATCAGCTCGCACACCATGGCGCGTGCTGCGAGCCCGCCGACGACCTCATCGCGGATTTCTTTGAGCTCGATCTCGCCGATCGGCGCGCGTTGGCCGCGGATTCTCTCTGAGCACCTGGTCCCGGTCGCGGAGCCTCTCGCGGTCGCGCTCGAACCCGCGGGAGAAGCACCGCCACGCGAGGTAGTCGCCGCCGCGGCGCGCGCGCTGCTCGACAGTGCTCCGCTCAATCCAGTCGCGTGGCCGTCCTGGCTCGCCCCGCATCAAATCCCGGCTGCCGACCGGCTGACGGCGATCATCGCGCGCCACGGCGGCGCCGTCCTCGCGGACGAAGTGGGGCTCGGCAAGTCGTACATCGCACTCGCGATCGCGTTGGCGCGCAACGAACCCTTTGCCTTGGTCGTTCCTGCCGTGCTGTTACCTCAATGGCGCGGCCTATTGGGTCGCTTCGGCGTGCAGGACGTACCCATTATCACTCACGAGTCTCTGAGCAAGACCCCATACCGCCCCGTATCGCCCTTTCCCGTCCCCTACCGCCTTGTTGTGGTCGATGAAGCCCACCGCTTCCGCAATCCGGAGACCAACCGGTACCGGGCGCTCGCGCGGTTTGTCGTGGCCAGCCGAGTGCTGCTCGTGACGGCGACACCGATCCACAACCGCATCGCCGACCTCCTGCATCTGTTCCGCCTCTTTGTCCGGGACCACGGGATGGCGGCCCTGGGTGTTCCCTCCCTCCGGGCGGCAGCGCAGCATGATGACGTCAATTCGCTCGCTGGTGCCGCAGCCGCGCGCTTGATTGTGGCTCGTTCGCGAGAGCGGGTGCAAAGCGGCTACAACGGCGGACCCGTGACGCTGGCATTCCCGCGCACGAGTGATGAACAGGTGCGCGCCGGGACCACAACCGATGCAGTGCTGCGCGAGCTGGTTCAGGGGATCACGCAGCTACGCGCGGGCGGGACGGCGGCGCCATTGCTACGCTTGATGCTGTTGCGGCGCCTCGGGTCGAGCGTTCCGGCCTTCCGTTCTGCCTTGCTGCGTTACGA
>DASZNX010000049.1:0-1973 GCA_035551075.1 Gemmatimonadales bacterium
CACGCCTCCTGGATTCCGTCAGTCCGTGGACCTATCATGCGCGCCCGCTCGAAGGTGACATGACCCGCGCCACGACCTTCCTGCGCACCAGCCTCCCACGTCCGGGGTGGGCCCTGCATCTCGCGCGCATTCGCAACGAGCTCGATGCCTTACAACCTTCGCAGGTGTTTCATCTCTGGTGGCACGATCACAACCTCGGCGTCGATATTCGTCGGCGCATGGCCCGCGTCGAGCAGATCTGTGACATGATCGCCGAGCGATGCGCGCGCGGGCGGCTCGTATCGGCGAACATGAGGGATCTCGCGCCCCAGCATCAGGCCGCCGCGGCGCCGGTGGAAGCACACCGTGCCTACCAGTGACGCACGAACGAGCACGCTCAGGGTTCTGCTGCTGAGTCGTTACGGACGGCTGGCGGCGAGCAGCCGGGTTCGCTCGTATCAGTACCTGCCCTATCTCAGCGAGCTCGGCATCGCGGTCGAATCACGACCGCTGTTCGACGATGAGTCCATCCAGCGTCTGTATCGCGGACAGCGGCGGCGGGCTGCGCCCATCCTGGGCGGCTATCTCAGACGGCTGTGGCATGTGCTGAGCGCATTTCGCTACGATTTGCTTTGGATCGAATACGAGCTGTTTCCGTGGTTGCCCGCCTGGTTTGAGCGCGTGTTGTCGCGAATGGGCGTGCCCTACGTCGTCGATTACGACGATGCGATCTTCCACCGGTACGATTCGCATCGTCATCCGTTCGTGCGCCGTCTCTTCGGTGGCAAGATCGATCGGGTGATGCGCGGAGCGCGACTGGTCATGGCGGGGAGTGACTACCTGTCGGAGCACGCGCAGCGCGCGGGCGCCCGCCGGGTCGAATGGGTGCCCACAGTCGTCGATCTCAATCGCTATCAGGTGCCAACACCAGCACCGGATCGGCCGTATACCGTGGGATGGATCGGCCAACCACTTACGACGCCATACCTGCAGCTGGTGCGCGACGCGCTCGCGGAGCTGGGTCGGGAAAACAGCATGCGCGTCACGCTCGTCGGCTCGGGGCCCGTCACGTGGGATCAGGTAGCGGTCGATATACGTCCCTGGTCGGAATCCACCGAGGTTGCGGAGCTGCAGCAGTTCGACGTTGGCATTATGCCGTTGCCGGACGCAGCGTGGGAGCGTGGGAAATGCGGCTACAAACTGATCCAGTACATGGCCTGCGGACGGCCGGTGGTGGCTTCACCGGTGGGCGCCAGCCGGCGGATCGTGGATCACGGGGTGAATGGCTTTCTCGCTGCCAACACGGCGGAATGGGTGCAGGCGTTGCGCGCGCTCCGGGACCCCGCCTTGCGCACCCGCATGGGGATCGCGGGCCGGGCGAAAGTGGAACAGGAATACTGCGTACAAGTCATTGTCCCGCGTTTGGCGTCTCTGTTGCGGGAGAGCGCGAGGCCCCGGTCGGCATGAAGCCATGTGCGGCATAGCGGGTTTCGTCGGCGTTGCCGCGTCCACGGCCCGGCCGCGCGTCCGCCAGGCCCTGTGCCGGTTGACGCACCGCGGCCCCGACGGCGAGGGCTGGTACACGAGTGACGACGCCGTCATCGGGATGCGCCGGCTTGCAATCATCGATCTCGCGTGTGGCGATCAACCGATTTACAACGAAGACCGCACGATCGCTGTGGTCTGTAACGGCGAATTGTACGAGTACCCGGAACGGTTTCGCGAGCTCATCGCGGGCGGGCATCGGCTCCAGTCACAATCCGACGTCAATCTCATTCCGCATTACTACGAAGAGGCAGGCCGCGACGCATTTCGCGAGATCCACGGCATGTTCGCCGCCGCGATCTGGGACGCGCCGCGACGGCGGCTGACCCTGGCGCGGGACCGCGCCGGCAAGAAACCGCTCTACTACGCCCGCGTCGACCAGAGCCTCGCCTTCGCATCGGAGATCCCTGCCCTCCTGGAGCTGCTCAGGAACGGAGAGGGCGGGACGA
>DASZNX010000050.1:0-33585 GCA_035551075.1 Gemmatimonadales bacterium
CTTCCCACCATCCGCCGGCGACCCGCCGGATTGAGTACCAGCACGGCTCGTCTCTCCCGTCCCGCCCGTCCCGCCCGTCCCGCCCGCCCCCCCCGTTGCGCCCGGAGCCCCCCCCCGTCGCGCCGCTTCCTCGCCGAATACGGAATCCAGGGAGATGCTGTCCTCCGCGGGACGCGACGGCTCTCCGATACCTGCCGCGGGTCCGGCGACATCGAAGGCGGCCGCGAGCGTGCTCTGCGGTTCCGCGGGCGGGGGAGGTGGCACGCCCCGTCCCGACAGGATGCCCTTGAGGAATCCCCGAGCCGACACGCCCGAGTGCTTTTTCCCGCCCAAGGAGAGCTGCTCGATCTTGCTCCGCAACCTGGCGTCATTCGGCCGCTGAGCGAGCAGCGCTTGATAGACGCGGAGCGCGTCCTGTTGATGGCCCTGCTTCAGATACAGCTCGGCCATCGTCTCCGTCAGCACCGGTTCGGCCTGCGAGAGCGTTGCCGTATCGGCGGCGCCGTCGTCATCAGAGAGCGCGACGGCCGCCGGCACGCGCGACGCGGGCGGAGGCGCCGGAGGCGGTGGGGGCCTTGGCGGGGCTGGCGGCTGCGCGGTCGCTGACGTCTCGTCGGGCATGATCAACGGCAGATCGACCTGCGGCATGGCATCGTCCAACTCTGGACCGCCCTGCCGGGAGTCACTCGGTGTCGCGGCGTCCAGCTTGAACATCCCGCTCCCCTCGTACTGCGTGCGCGCCAGCCCCTCAACCTCGACCTGCTCGATATCCTGCGCGTTGAGCTCGACCTCCTCCTGGACCTCCAACCCATCGGCCTTGGCTGCCGCGTGAGCGTTGGGATTGAAACTGATCGCATCCTCGACATTCTCGACGACTGGAGCGCCCCCCGAAGGTCGTCCGGGTTTGGCCGTCAGATCGGTGAGGGATGGCTCCCGCTCTTCGTGCTCGATCGCGAAATCAGGCTTGGCAATCGGCTGCGTCGGACCGGCCTTCGCCTTGGCACGAGCCAACGCCTCGGCGGCGTCACCGTTCATCGGATCGGCATTCAGCAGTCGAGTCAGCCACTCGACCTCTTCGTCATGCCGCCCATTCCGCTCGGCCAGGTCGGCGAGGGCACGGAGGGCGATGATGTTCTCCCCGTCGAGCTCGAGCACTCGCTTGAAGACGCCGAGCGCCGCCGCGTCGTCTTTCTTGTCGACGAGGCAGCGGGCGTAGACGATGTGCGCGCTGACGTAATCGGGATGGAGCTTGAGGCCGTTCTGACAGAGAGCGATGGCGTTATCTATAAGTCCTGCTTTACGATAGGCGTCCGCCAAGGGGGCGAAATTGCGGCCCTTGGGGTTATCATTAAAACGCGCTTCGAGCTTTTCGATCTCGCTGGTATAGGCCACGGCCTAAGTCTATGTGGGAATTGGACGAAGATAGTGTTTGGCCGGCGCTGCTGTCAAATGACCCACGGGTTTGTGCGCTTGAGTTTGTTCGTTGTCGTTTTTAGACTTATGCCCCTTCACCCCTCCTTTTTGGACTGGAGTTCGAAGTCGCCATGCTGCGCACAATGCGCTCGAATGCCAAATGGATCTTCTACATCCTCGCCATCGCGTTCATCGTTTGGCTCGCCATCGGACAAGTCTCCAGCATCCTCGGCCCCAGTGGCAACGTCGTCCTGAAGGTCAACGGCAAGGAATATCAGGTCACCGAATACCAGCAGCGCGTTCAGACAGCTTCGGAGCAATATCGCCAGCAGACCGGTAACGCTCCCACCACGCGCGAAGACGACAAGCAGATCCAGGACCAGGTCATCAATCAGATGATCTCGGAAGCCTTGCTTCAGCAGGAATACGACCGGCTGGGCATTCGAGTCAGCGACGCGGAGATCATCGAGGCGGTGAAGACATCGCCGCCACCCGAGGTCATGCGCGATCCGCAATTCCAAACCGACAGCCAGTTCGACAGCCGGAAGTGGAATCAGTTCCTCGCGTCGACTACCGACCGCCAACTCCTCAGGCAGATCGAAGGATTGTACCGCGACCAGATTCCGCGGATCAAGCTGATGCAGTATCTGACGAGCGACGTCTACGTGTCGGATGCCAAACTCTGGCGGATTTACAAAGATCAGCACGATTCGGTGCGCATTGCGGCCCTCGCCGTGTGGCCGTACTCGCAACCCGATTCATCCAAGATCAGCGACGCCGAGCTGTCCGCGTACGTCGCGAAGCATCCCGACGACTTCAAACGCCCTGCGATCGCGTACGTGCGCTTCATCGCTTTGCCGCATCTTCCCAATGCGGCCGATAGCGCCGCGGCACGGGCGCGGGTGGCCCAGGTGCGGAGCGAGCTCACCAAGGGAGCGAAGTTCGAGGACGTTGCGAAGCACGAGTCGAGCGACTCCGTGAGCGGACAAAAAGGCGGCGATCTGGGCTGGATCAAACGCAACGAGCCGAACTACGACCCGAAGTTTCTGGCAGCCCTCAAGGAGTTGAAACCCGGACAGATCTCCGCACCGGTCGCGACGCAGTTCGGCTATCACCTGATCCGGATCGATGCGGCGAAGGGCGACTCGGTAAAAGTCCGTCACATTCTGATTCCGGTCGCGCTGGCGGGCAAGCATTTGGAAGAGGTCGAGGCGCGCGCCGACACCCTGGAGCGGCTGGCTGCCGAGCGGACCGATCCGGCGACGCTCGACAGCGCGGCGAAAAAGTTGGAGCTGCCGCTATCGCCGACGTATCAGGTGATTCAGGGCGATCGGTTCAATCTGGGCCCGTACGTGATTCCGGACGTGAGTATCTGGGCCTTCGAGGCGCCGGTCGGGGAGACGAGTCCGGTGATCGAGGCGACGCCCGCGTATTACGTGTTCCGCGTCGACTCCGTCAGGCCGGAAGGCGTTCCGCCGCTCGATCAGATCCGCGACCGCGTGGAATCCGCCGTTCGTCTCGAGAAACAGCGGACTCTCGCTCAGCACCGCGCCGACTCATTGGCCGCGGTCTTGAAGGGAACTCCCAGCCTCGTCACGGCGGCCAGCGCGCACGGGCTTCAGGTTCAGCAGTTCGGCATGTTCACGCGACTGCATCCGCCCAGCTATCTCGGGCGCGAGCCGGCGGTCGTGGGCGCGGCGTTTGGTCTCGGCGTGAGCGAGCGCAGTGGCGTCATCAAGGGCGAAGGCGGCTACTTCATTATCGAGTCGCTCGGGCGCAAGCTCGCCGATTCCAGTGCGTGGCTGGCGCAGCGCAACACGCAGCGCGACCAGCTGCGCCAGGCGGCGCAGCAGGCACGCATGCAGCAATACATGGAAGCGCTGCGCGCCAAAGCGAAGATCGTCGACCGGCGCAAAGACCTGTTCAAGGCGCAGGCCGCCACGGACGCCGCGGGAACCGACTAGACTACTCGACCAGCCGCTTCGGCTTTACGTCGTGCGGCGCGATTTGCGGCGCGTCATTCTGCGGCGGTTGAGTGATGCTGCTCTCGGCCTCCGACAGCGCGCGCTTGAACTCGCGTAATCCCTTCCCCACGGCCTTGCCCGCCTCGGGCAACCGGTTGGCCCCGAACACGAGCAGCACGATCAGGCCCAGGATGAGGATTTCACCGCCACTCAAATTTCCGATTCCGAATCCCATACCAGCCTCGACTTACTGATTCAACCGCTTCGGGGCGCCCGTGGTTTGTTCGGGCTCCTTGGGCGCCTCGTCCTTGAGACCCCGTTTGAACTCCTTGATGCCCTTCCCGATCGACGAGCCGATTTCCGGAATGCGCTTCGCCCCGAACAGCAGGACGAAGATGCCCAGCAGGATGAGGATTTCGGTGAAGCCGAGATTGGGCATAGTGCGGCCTTTCTAAAAGAGCGAACGGGCGACGAGAAACGCGATCGCCACTCCGAACACCGCAAGCAGGGAAACGTCCAGTCCGATCGGTCCGAGCGTAATCGACATCACCAGCAGATCCAGATGGATCGGCCCAATGGTCGGGGTCACCGACCAGGTAAACAGCTCGCGCGCAGGCCCCTGTGGCAGAAAGCGCCGCAGGAACGCGTGCAACAGCCCGCCCAGGACGAAGCCGACCGCGAGGACCCCGAGATAGAACCCCGGGCGACGGGGACCATGGACGGGACTAACTGCGCCGCTCCACCGCGTACGCGATGCTCCCCTGTAACGCGTCCCGCGCCGGTGAAGCGGGCAGCACGTCCAGCTCGGCCTCGGCCTGCTGGGCCAGCTCGAGGGCGCGCTGGCGCGCCGTTTCGAGGCCGCCTGCCGACTCTACCAGACGAATCACTTCGGCTACCAGGTCGTCGCCCGGCTCTGCCACGTCCATCAACTCCGCCACCACGCGACGCGCCGGACTGTCCGCAGGCATCCGGGCCAATGCCGCGATCAACGGCAGCGTCACTTTGTGCTCGCGGAGGTCGAGGCCAGACGGCTTCCCGGTGACCGCCTCCGTCTGCGTGTAATCGAGCAGATCGTCCGCGATTTGGAACGCCATGCCGAGCAGCATGCCGAAGCGCGCCAGTGCCTGCCGGTATGGCGCCGGCGCGGTGAGCGCCCCGACCTCGCACGCCCCGGAAAGCAACGACGCGGTCTTCGCGCGGATCAGCTGGTCGTAGGCGCCCTCGCCATACGCGAGTTTGTCGTGGGCTTCGAGCTGGCGCATTTCACCAACCGTCATCTCGTTCGTGACGCGCGCCAGCACACGCAACGCCTCGACGTCCTCGAGCCGGACCAGCTCGATGATGGCGCGGGAGTAGAGATAGTCGCCCATGATCACCGCGATCTGATGCGAGAACAGCGCGTTGATCGTGGGAAGCCCGCGACGCAGCACGGAATGGTCCACGGAATCGTCGTGCACGAGCGTGGCGAGGTGAATCAACTCGACCACAGCGGCAAGGGTGATGGCGCTCGCGTTGGTGCCGCCCGACGCCTTGTTGCTCAGCAACAGCAGCGTCGGACGAAACAGCTTGCCCTTCATCTGTAGCAGATGCTCGTTCACTTCACTCACGATGGGGAAATCGGCGGCGATAACCCGCCGCAGCTCCGAGAACACCTGCTCGAGCTCCTCGGCCACCGGCCGTTGGACGTCGCGCAGGCTGACGCCGGCAACTTGCTGACTCACGTCACTTCGCTTTGGCGAGCGCTTTTACGCGCTGCTCGGCATCGAGGAAACGGATGTCCACCGCGAAGACACGCCCGTAGAGGTCGCGCGCGTCGGCCTTCTTTCCCTGTTGCTCGAGGGCCCGGCCCAGCCAGTAGAGCACTCCGAGGCGTTCCTGGTCGCCGGAGGCGGGCAGATCGAGGCCGCGCCGAAGAATCGACTCGGCCACCCCGAAGGCGCCTTTTTCGAAGAAGCAGATGCCCAGCATTT
Source organism: Gemmatimonadales bacterium (assembly GCA_035551075.1). GTDB lineage: Bacteria > Gemmatimonadota > Gemmatimonadetes > Gemmatimonadales > GWC2-71-9 > 20CM-2-65-7. The sequence continues at coordinate 5,348 of DASZNX010000050.1, forward strand.
CCGACGTACGGAGCTTTCCTTCCGGCGCGCGCAGCGCCTTCTGGAATTCGGCGATGGCCTCGTCGAGCAGTCCCATTTCCTTGAACGCGACGCCGAGGTCATAATGCGATTGGAAATCGGCCTCGTCGATGTTCTCGTCGATGCCCTGCTTGAACCGCGCGAGCATGTCCTGGAAATCCTGCTCCTCGTCGCCGGTCGGCTCCTCATCGGCGACCGTCATCCGGGTATCTCGCGCGGGCATGTCCTCATCCTCTTCGGTCAGCATCGAGCCAAGATCGACGAAGTCACCGTCCGCGGCGGTTTCGTCGCGGACTTTCAGCTTCGCATCTTTGGCTTTGACCTTGCCTTCGGGTTTCGACGGTGCCCCCCCCGCCCGCCCCGCCGTCCCCGCCCCCGCCGCGCCCCCCACTGCCGGCGCGAGCATCGACAGCGCGCCCTTCGCTCGCTCATTCTTCGGGTCGTGCTCGGCCACGCGCGCGTAGACCGCGCGGGCCTTTTCCGGCAGATCCGACCGGAGCAGCGCATCGGCCAGCTCGAGATAGGCGTCAATCAGTTTTGGCTTATCACCGGCTTTGAAGGCGTATTCCACGGCTTTTTGCCGATGACGGACGCTATTCGGATCGAGATGGAGGATCTCGTCGACGAGATCGCGCGCCTCGCTCAGATTCCCGGCGTTTTCGAATCCTCCAGTCGCAAGGTCGAGCTCTTCGATACCGCGCTCGCGTTCACCCTGTTCGATCAACGCCTCGCCCAGCGCCTGGTGGGCTTCGGGATCGTCGGGATTGTCGGCGACGCGCGACTCGAGCTCCTCGATCTCCGGAGCTGCCGGTGTCGCTTCGATATTGGAAAACACCAGCGAGCCGGCGTGATCACCCTGGCTGATCTCGTCGACGCCAAGATCGATAAACCCCGAGCGACGGCCGCCCGCTGAAATCGACGTGTCATCTTCCGTCTGGATGAAGCTCGGATGCCGAGGGGGAGACGCGGACGGCGGCGCTTCGTCGAGCGTCAGCGGCTCATCGTCCACGTCATGGCCCGCATCAGTGGTCGCGGTCTGGAAATCGGGCTCGAGCTCGAGTGGCGGTACCTCAACGGCCGGCTTGCGCTTGTTGCCCGCGGTCGGCTGCTTGGGCACCACCGGCTTCACCGGTGCGGGCTTCTTGGCCGGCGGCGGCGCCGATTTCTTTGCCGGAGGAGGTGGCGGAGACTCGACCACGTTCCCCTCGAGCACGAGATCGGCATCGTCGAGACCCGGAACGTCCGCCGAGCTGTCAGCCGCCGGTGCGGGAGCGGGCGGCGCGTGACGCGGCGGCTCGGCGGTCGTCTCGAGCTCGGGCAGCGTATCGAGATCGAGATCCTTCGGATTGATGTCATCGCGTATGGACGGAGTCTTCGGAGCGCTCGACTCGGTCTGTCCAAAGTCGGCGACCGTCGTCTCGAAACCCTCGAGCAGTCCACTGCCGCCACCGGCGCCGGGCGACTCATCGACGAGGCTCGTTCTCTCGATTTCGAGCGGCGCCGATTCCTCCGGGTCGGGCTTCGTGCTCTCGACCAGGCTCTCGGTAAGCGACTCGGGTTCGGTCGCCTCGGGCGGCTCGGGCTTCGGCGGAGGAGGTGGCGCTGCTTTGGCTCCCCCTCCCCCTCCCCCTCCCCCTCCCTTCGGCGTGCGGGGCTCGTCGAGGTCGAGGAAGACCAGACTCGACGTCTTGCGCTTCGCGGATTGGTGGATGTCGTCGGGCGGTGGCTTGGGAGCCCCGGGCGCGCTGACTCGAGGGCCGGCGGGGGCCGCGGGAGTCGACGACGAGGCCCGCTTACCGGGATCAGTGCCGTACATCTTCAGGTGCTCGGCCAACATCTCGCGCAAGTTCTTGCTCTCCGGCGAGATGTCGGTGAATTCCTTCAAAGCCGCGAAGGCATGCTCGATCTTGCCGATTTTTTGCATCCGTTCGGCGTACTCGACGAAGTTCTGCTTGGCCTCGGCGATAAACCCTTTGGCGCCGTAGAGCTTCGCGAGCTTCAGATAGGTCGCCTGCCGCGCCGGCGCATTGCGCAGCACTTTGTTACACATCGCGATCGCGTTGTTGTGAAAGCCGAGCTCAGCATATCGATCGACGGCCTGGTCGTAATAGTCAGCCGCCAGGCCCGGATCCTTCAGCTTGATATACAGATCACCAATGCGGTTATAGATGGAGAGATCGGGATTGGCCTCACCATCCGATTCCTGCATGCTCAGCGCTTCCAGCCAGATCTCGACCGCCTTCCGCGGATCCTTGGCCTCGAGCCCCTTCGCTTTTTCTTTGAGCTGCTCAAGTTTCGACATGGGAACGACTAAGATAGAAGGGGGCCTCGGGAGGGACAAGCCGAACCTGCTGTCCACACGGCGCTTACGACGTCAGCACCCATCCAATACGCAACTTCGCGCCAGTCCTCTACTCCCGCCACCACCAGGTCGGCAACGCACCCCGGCGCGATCTGCCCCCTGTCGGCCGCGAGGCCGAGCGCGGCGGCGGCATTGATGGTCACCGCCGTCACAACTTCGGCGTGACGCATGCCAAGTTGCGAGACACCGAGCGTCATGACGAGCGGCAGACTCACCGTGGGCGACGTGCCGGGATTATAGTCGGTCGCGAGTGCGACGGCCGCGCCGGCTTCGATGAGTCGGCGCGCCGGCGCCTGGGTGCGCTTACCGAGAAAAATCATCGTCGCAGGCAGCAGCACGGCCACCGTCGGACTCGCGGCGAGTGCGCGCACACCCGCGTCGGAAATACTCGCGAGATGATCGGCGGACAGTGCTCCCAGCTCGGCAGCGAGCTCGGCCCCACCTGATCCCTCGAGCTCGTCCGCGTGCAGTTTCGCCGCGAGCCCGTAGCGGCCGGCCGCCGTGAGAATCGCGCGGCTCTCGGCGGGGCTGAAGACACCCGGTTCGCAGAAGACGTCGCAGCAGACCGCGAGACCTTCGCGCGCGACCGCCGGAATCATCTCCTCGCAGACGAGCCGCACGTACTCCGCGCGTCGGGAGCGATACTCCGGAGGGACCTCATGCGCGCCGAGGAACGTCGGAATCAACGTGACGGGCAAGGCGGCGCCCAGGCGTTTGATCACCCGCAGTTGCTTCAACTCCGCCTCGAGCTCCAGGCCGTACCCCGACTTCACCTCGATGGTCGTGGATCCGTGGGCCAGAAGCGCCGCGATGCGCGCCCGCGTAAGCGCCTCGAGCTCGGCCTCGGAGCGGCTGCGTACGTCGCGCACCGACTGCAGGATCCCGCCACCGGCCGCGGCAATCGCCTTGTAGTCGACGCCGAGGGCGCGGCGTTCGTGATCATCGAGACGGGGGGCGCCGAAAACGGCGTGGGTATGAGGATCGACGAATCCAGGAAAGAGCACACCCTGCACTTCGGTGATGCGATCGGATTGCGGCGCGTCCCTGCGCGGGCCGACCCATGCAATCCGATTCCCCTCGATCAGGACCGCCGCGTCGGGCAGCACTTCAACCTCGGCCATCTCGCGCCCGCGGCGCGCGCGCGCCGGTCCACGACAGGTGACGACCTGGCGCGCGCCCACGAGCAAAGTTTTCAGTCGAGGTCTCTGTCGTGCATGGGCAGGCGAATATGGTGGCGCCGGGCGGTCTCCAGTGCTTCCGGATAGCCGGCATCCGCGTGGCGCGCGACCCCGATGCCGGGATCGTTCGTGAGCACGCGTTCGAGACGCTGCGCCGCGGCCGGCGTTCCATCGGCGACGATGACCTGGCCGGCGTGCAATGAGTTCCCGATGCCGACACCGCCGCCGTTGTGGAACGACACCCATGACGCGCCCGATGCCGTATTGAGCAGCGCATTGAGGATCGCCCAGTCGGCGATGGCATCCGATCCGTCCCGCATGCCCTCCGTCTCGCGGAATGGAGACGCGACCGAGCCCGTATCGAGATGATCGCGGCCGATCACAATCGGCGCCGACAATTCGCCGCGCCGGACGAGCTCATTGAGCGCAACGCCGAACCGCGCGCGTTCGCCCTGCCCGAGCCAGCAGATGCGGGCCGGCAGTCCCTGAAACGCCACGCGCTCGCGGGCGAGCGTGATCCAGCGGCGCAGATGCTCGTCATCCGGGAAAAGCTCCAGGACCAGGTCATCGGTGCGATGCAGATCAGCGACGTCACCCGAGAGCGCGACCCAACGAAACGGCCCCTTGCCCTCGCAAAAGAGCGGCCGAATGTACTCGGGCACGAAACCGGGGATTGTGAACGCATCGGCGACTCCGGCGTCGCGCGCCTCCGTCCGGATGTTGTTGCCATAGTCGAACGCGACCGCGCCGCGCTGCTGCAGCTCGAGCATCGATCGTACGTGCGTGGCGATACTCGCTCGCGCGGCCGCGATGTACGCATCGGGGTCGGCGCGGCGCAGCCGCGCTGCGGCATCCGTGCTTAGCCCAGCGGGGACGTAGCCATTGAGCGGGTCGTGCGCGGACGTCTGATCGGTTACGACGTCGGGCGTAAAGCCGCGACGCACCAGCGCCGGAAGGACCTCCGCGCAATTCCCCACCATCGCCACCGACAATGGCTGCCCTTGACGCCTGGCCTCCTCGCACCATTTCAGCGCTTCATCGAGCGAAGTCGTCGAGCGATCGAGATAGCGCGTTTCAAGCCGGCGCTGCACGCGCGCCGGATCGACTTCGACGGCGAGGCAGATGCCTTCATTCATCGTAGCGGCGAGAGGCTGCGCCCCGCCCATGCCACCCAGACCGCCCGTGAGCACCACGCGTCCGCGCAATGAGCCCTGAAAGTGTCGCCGGGCAACAGCGCCGAAGGTCTCGTACGTGCCCTGGAGGATTCCTTGCGTGCCGATGTAAATCCATGAGCCCGCGGTCATCTGTCCGTACATGATCAAGCCGCGGCGCTCGAGATCGCGAAACACTTCCCACGTCGAGTAGCGGCCGACAAGGTTCGCGTTGGCGATCAGCACCCGCGGTGCATCCGGGTGTGTCGTGAATACGCCGACAGGCTTGCCGGACTGCACGAGCAATGTGTCGTCGTCCGCAAGCGAGAGTAACGTCCGGCAAATCGCGTCGAACGATGGCCAGTCCCGCGCTGCCTTGCCCGTCCCGCCGTAGACAACGAGGTCCTGCGGACGCTCCGCCACATCGGGATCCAGGTTGTTCATCAACATGCGCAGCGCCGCTTCCTGCACCCATCCTTTGCAGGATTTCTGGCCACCACGCGGCGCGCGCACCGTGCGCGCGGCAGTCATGGCGCGAACCTGCCCGCGCGCACCCCGGCCGCCATTCTCTCGATGTCCCCAGTGAGCGGCCGATCGGTGGTGAGGGTCGCCGACTCCTGGCGCACGGCCGTGTACAGTCGCGCGACCGCCTTTGCCGGACGCAGCGGCTTCAAGTATTCCAGGCCCTGCGCTCCCGCGAGCAGCTCGATCGCCACAATGCGCTCGGCGTTGGTGAGGATGCGATGGGCCTTCCACGCCGCGCTCATTCCCATCGGCACGACATCCTCCTGATTGCCCTCCGTGGGCACGGATTGGATGCTTGCCGGCGTCGCCAGCACACGGCAATCCGCGACGAGCGCGGCCGCCGCGATCTGCGCCGTCATGAACCCCGACTCGAGCCCCGGGTCGCGTGCGAGGAATGCCGGCAACCCCGACGACAGATCGGGATTGACGACCCGCTCGATCCGGCGTTCCGCCAATCCCGCAAGCGTCGTCAGGGCAATCGCGATGACGTCCAACGCGAGCGCAATCGGCTGGCCATGGAAGTTGCCCCCCGAGAGCACATCGGCGCCGAAGACCAGCGGGTTGTCGGTTGCGGCATTCAGCTCCGTCGTGATCAGCTGCTCCGCGAAGGCGAGGCCCTCTCCGACGGCGCCGAGGACTTGCGGAGTGCAGCGGAGAGAATAGGCATCCTGGACTCTGGGGTCGTTTTCGCGATGCGATTCCCGGATTTCACTATCGGCGAGCAGCGCGCGCAACAACTCCGCGGAACGCTGCTGCCAGCGGTGTGGCCGCGCATCCTGGATGCGCGCGTCGAAGGGATCGGGAGAGCCTCGAACCGCTTCGAGGCTCATGGCGGCGGCCGCATGGGCGGTTTTCCAGAGCGTCCAGGCGTCATGCACCAGCAGCGCCGCGAGCCCCGTCTGCGCCTGCGTGCCGTTCACGAACGCGAGTCCTTCCTTTGCCTCGAGCGTGATCGGACGCGGTACTTTGACGTCCCCTTCGCCGATCATCGCCAGCGCGAGATGCGACAACGGCGCGAGATCGCCCGAGGCGCCGACGCTGCCCTGCGACGGAACGGCGGGATGAATGCCCCGGTTCAACATCTCGACGAGCAGCTCAGGGAGCACCGGCCGTACCCCGCTCGTGCCCCGCATCAGCACGTTCGCGCGGAGGAGCATCATCGCGCGCACGGCGTCTGTGGGTAACGGGTCGCCGATACCAGAAGCGTGACTGCGGATGAGATTGAGCTGCAGCTGGCGTGCCTGCTCGGGCGGAATGCGGACATGCGCGAGCTTTCCGAAGCCGGTGTTCACGCCGTAGATCGTCTGGCCCCGCTCGACCGCCGCTTCCACGGCGCGGCGAGATTCGTGCACGGCCTGCATCGCCGTGGGATCGAGGGCGACCGCGACGTTGCCCCGCGCGACGGCCACCACATCGGCGATCGCCAAAGAACGACCATTCAGCGTGACGGACTTCGCCATGGGGACAAAAGCTAAGGCGCCGGAGTGGTTATTGACCACTCCGGCGCCAAACTGACCGCGGACTCCCTAATGTGAGCTTGAAACCCCGGTGCCAGTCGCCATTGCGGTCGACTGCCCGGCCCGAACCTGCAGCTCAGGGTTGCCTTGGTCAGTCTGGAAGCTCCAATCGAAAATCATGTAATCCCGGCCGACATGGGTCACCCGCAGCGCGCCGTAACGAACCGTCGACCCTTCGATGATCTGGAAGACGTACCCGTAACCCGGCACAGCCTGGATCATGTTCCGCGAGTACCCGGACGCCGGCGCGAAGTCGATCGAGGTCAGATCCGAAAGCGGCGTCGTGCTATAGAGAGCCACCTGCGTGCCGCTGAATTCCGGCACCAGCCACAGAGTGGAATCCGTCGGATCGCGATACACCCAGAAATCGATGTCCGTGCGGCTTCCGTCCTGCACCAGACCGAGCTCGGAGCTCTGGCCGCGGCCGTCGCCATTGGCGTCATCCCAGAAGCGGAAGCCGGACTGTGCCTGGTTCGCGTCGATGGCATAGACGAGCGTGTTGCGGGCGTCGGGCCGCGGCGTATCCTGGCGCAGCGGCGACCACAGGCTCTCGTATCCTTCGCGGCTCACCGCCGTCACACCAAAACACCGCGGAACGCCATTCGACATCGCGCTAGCAAGGAACTCGGGAGCCACAGTCGTGCCCTCGAGCAGCCAGTCGGTACCGCAGAGACCACGATCGAGATCGTACGAAGCGCTGTAAATGCGATACCACTTGAAGCGCGTCGGCGAGTCGGCGTATGACGTGTCGTCCCACTCCAAATGAATGGCGCCGTTCAACGAGATAGAGCTGAGCCATGACGGCGAAACGAGCTGCAGCCGCTCGTCGACGGTGATGACGTTGCTGTTGGCGCTCTCGTCGCCACTCGCATCGACGGCGGTGACGAGATACTGCAGGTGCGGCACGCCATTATCATGGAAGGTGTTCGAAGTGGTCTCGCCCCGGAGCCCGTAGGAATCACTGGTCGAGGCGCGTGAATACACGCGATAGCTCGCCAGACCCGCATCGGGGACGTCGTCCCAGAAGAGCAGAATGCCGAGCGGGCGATTGGGATCGCCACTCGGCTCCAGCTCATAATTGAGATTCGCCGGTGCGGAGATGTTGCCACCGCCGCCGCCGGACGCGTCAGTGTTGTATTGGCATGCACCGATGGCCAGGACCACGAGCAAGCACAGTGCGACACGCATAAAAGCCTCGGGACGGGGAACGCCCCGCGTGTAAGCACAGCCTGTGCCTAAAGGGAAGTCTCTGCCTTACTGAGGGTTACGCGTTTGTTCGTTGCACCACTGTCCCCTCGAGAGGACAGGGCCGGCCTAGCGCACGTAGGTGCGCTGGTCGTAATCGAACCGGATGTCGGGCTGATCGTTGAGCGCGATGTTGAACGTGAATGAGAAATTGCCGGATCCCGTCTTTTGAAATACGAAGCTTGCCCGCCAGCGGCGGAGATCGCGCTGGAAGCTGACGTAATGGTATGCGAACTGGCCGGTGGCGAAGTCGTACTGCGTCCCCCAGTTCGCCGTCCAGAGACGCGTCGGCTGAAACGAAAGTGTGAGGTTCGTGGTCCGGCGGCCCGGAGCATTCTTCAGCGCCGCCGTAGTATCAAAGCGGCTGCGAGTGCTCGAGAAGCCGACGCTGAGCGAGAAACCCCGTCCACCACCCAGCGGGCTTCCATGCGCAAGATCAACCCGGGTGCCGCCCTGATACTGTTGGAATTCGTGGGAGTTCGAGCCCGGAAGCTGGTTTTGCGACGTGGTGTCGGGTCCCGGGGGCGGTGGTGCCGGCCGCGGGCGGAGGCCAAGAAGCTTCGCGACGCCCTGCAATGTCGCCGGCGTCACATTAAATGACGCGGTCAGGCTCGTCATGAAGGGGTCGAACTTCGCGGAATCCGTTCCGACCTGCCCCTTGAACAGATCGTGCGTCATTCCCAACTGAAATCCGGGCAGCAAATCCGACAGGAACGTGTTGGTGATGGAGCCGGTCTGCCAACCGGTGCGGTGCGGCTGTTTGGCTTGCTCGAAATTGTAGCTGATGCCGCTCGTGTTGATGCTGAGAATCCGGATTTTGCGCGGCTGCTGGCTGGCCGAGGTATCGCCCGGCGGCGGCTTCAGCTTCGCCTCGAAGTTCTGGGAAAGCCCGATGCTCATCGTTTGTTGCGGGTCGGTGTGCGAATTGAGCGTCAGTCCAAACGGATCGATCGCGCGCGCATAGGCGGCAGGAACGGTCACGCCCGGCGCGTACTGCCAGCTGATGATCGGTGAGAACGAGTGACGGATCCGCGCGAACTTGCCGAATCCCGGGAAAAAACCGAAGAACGTGGGCGACGCACTCGCCGAAAACGCGAGCCGTTTGCCTTGCTGCACCCAGCTCCCGCCGGTGAACTGGTTGCGAATCATGAACGGGCCGGCACCGGTCAGGTTAATGATCGAGACCCCCGGCTGCAACTTCCACGTGCTGCTGAGAAGCGGCGGCAGGTTGATGCCCGTCTGCCAATCGACCTTGGTCGAGAATGTCTCGGCGAACAGCACGTTGTGCACGGCGCCCGTCGAGTCGATGTAGTGGAATTCCGTGCGGCCATGATTGACGGCGTCTTCCCAGTTGATACTGTTCGCCCAGTTCCAGCGGCCGATTCGAATTGGGGTTTGGAAGTTCATGTCCGTCGTGCGCGAGCTCGAGAACAGCGCCACCGTCTTCAGGCTGGTATCGGTTGGGCCTCCCGGTACAACCAGGGTACCGGCCGCGGTGTGAAACAGCTGCGTGTTCGAGTAGCTGAACGTCGGCGTCCAGATGATCGACGGAGTGATCGTGACCGTCGTGGGCGTCAGGTTGATCGTCGGGAATGTTTGCGTTGTGGCGTTCTGTGACAGCTCCTGACGGCGGGTGCCGCCGATGTTCAGGGTTCCCCATGAAAAGCGCTTATTGAACGTCGCGCTCGAGCTAATGCTCGAATTCACCTCGTAGGGGTTGAGCGAGTTCCGCTGGATGAGGCGACTGTTCGTCGAGTAGTCGAGATTGGCATTGAAATCGGTACGCGAATCGAAACGCTGGGAGTGATTCCAGCCAATCCGGCTGTTCGTCGCTCCGCCGCCCTCCCCCAGCTCAGTCGTGTGGGTGTATGTCAGACTTCCCTGCATGAAGCGATCGAGCCAGCGATAACCCGCCTGTGCGTGGAACGAGACGTTGCGGTCCGAGAACCAGTCGCCGGATACGAGCACGTCGATGTAGTCATTGACCGCGAAGTAGTAGCCCAGATCCGAGATGTGACGCGAGTACGACCGCGCGGGACGGACCAGATCGTTGATGCCGAAGCGCGGCAGCAGGATACCGCTCCGCCGCCCGCCGCGAATGTCCTGAAAGATGAACGGCAACCACATCACCGGCACGTCTCGGACGTAGAGCACGGCGGGACGCGCCACCATCGTCCGTTTGTTGATCCACTTCGCTTGGCCGGCCTGGAAATGATAATCGGGTACGGGTTGCGGATCCGACGTAATCTTGGCGGAATGTGCGTACACGCGGGTGGACCCCGAGTCCACCGCCAGATTGCCGCGCATGTACCACGTGACGCCCCCCTGCTGAAAATCCGTGAGCGCGTCGTTCACGGTGCCGCGCCGCACGCAGGTATCGTAGCGCATTCCTTCCCCGACGAGGACCGTGCCGTGATCGAACAGGCGCGGATCGCCGCCGGCGTTCAGCTGGCAGCTCGCCTCGTGATAACGAATCGTATCGGCCTCGAGCTGCGTGCCGTCCCGATCGACGAAGCCTTCGCGCCGCAGGAAAATCGTTTGACTGTCTCCCTGCACCACCAGCGTCTCCGCGACGTACCGGGTGACGCGATAGCCCTGGAGCTTGAGGAGCGAATCGATGACGGAATCGGGAGGCGGAAAACTGCGTGTGGGGCCGGTCGGGAGTCCGAGGCGTCGCGCGGTCGCGGTATCCATGTTGCCGCCCCCGCGCAGGGAGTCTTGCAGTGCTGTGGGGGATCGCGCATGCGTGGTGTCGCGGCCCACCGGCGGTCGCGGCGGCGGGGGGGGCGGCGGCGGATTCTGCGCGGCGAGCGATCCGCTCGCGAGCAGCAGCAGCACGATCACGGCCGCGGCCATCCGGCGAGCGCGCCGGCGAGTCGCCACCCACGCACACCAGATGCTGAGCTCGTAGAGCAACAGCAGCGGGCCGAGCATCAGCAGCATCGAGACCGCGTCGGGAGGCGTGAGGATCGCGGCGATGACAGCCGCGATGACAACCGCGTAGCGGCGCTTGCTCGTGAGAAATTGCGGCGTGACGACTCCCAGCGACGCCAGGATCGTGACGACCAATGGGAGCTCGGCGATGAGACCACATCCGATGACGAACGGCACCGCCATGCCGAAGTAGCGGTCGATGGTGATCATGGCCGAGAGGTCGCTGCGCTGGAAACTCATGAACACTCGGAGGGCAGCTGGCAGGAGCCAGCGATAGCAAGCGAGCGCACCGGCAAGAAACAGGATCACGCCGACTGCAAGCGAGGGCACGATCAAGCGTTTTTCGCGTTCGTACAGCGCGGGCGCCAGGAACGCCCAGATCTGATAGATCACGACCGGCGACGCCAGCACGCAGCCGAGCGCGAACGCGACTTTGACCGTGAGCATGAAGGGCTCGGCGGGACTCGTGAAGATGAGCCGCCCGCCGGGGAGATACGGCGCGATGGGCCGCTTCAGCAGCTCGATGATGTCGATGTGACCAAGCAGCAACCACCCGACGACACTGCCGATCAGAATCGCGACCAGGCTCCAGAGGATCCGCCAGCGCAGCTCCTCGAGATGATCGAGAAACGGCATCTCACCGCGCGGATTCATCTGGGGGCCGGCTTGGGACGGATCCGGGCTACTGCCGGAGGCGTTGCTGATTTTGCCGCGCGAGATCGGCCTCGGGCGAGCGCGGATAGCCCGCGATCACGCGAGAGTAATAATTTCGCGCCGCGGTCTTGTCGCCCCGCTGCTCGGCGAGATGGCCGAGCTTGTATAGCGCGGATGCTGCGCGTGGAGAATTGGGGTAGCCCTTCACGAGTTGTTCGTACACCGCAGCCGCGGAATCGGGAGCCGATTGCTCGAAGCTTTCCCCGACATAGAACAGCGCATCCGGCGCGCGCTCGTGCGTCGGATACACGCGCAGGAACTCCCGAAAGCCGAGCCGCGCCGTCGCCGTGCTGCCGCGCCGGTACTGCTGCAGGGACACGTCGTACATCTGATCCGGACCCGGACCCGCCGGATTGCCGGACGGGCCCACCGGCACCGGATTGGCGTTGGGATCCGGCTGCTGGGCACGCGTCTCGAGACGTGACCGCAGCTCGGTGAGCCGTTGCTGGCTTTGGCCGGTCAATTCCTGTATGGCAACCAGCTGCTGCTCGACCGAGATGAGCTCGGTACGTAAATCGCCCCGCAGCTGCACGAGATACGCCTGCTGCGTGGCCAGGGACTGTTGCAGCAGGCGGACGGCGGCCATGACCGTATCGCGGTCCGCCGCCGCCGCCGCATCACTCTTGGCGAGATCGGCCTGCAGCGCCTGAACCTGGAGCTCCACTTTCCGGACGTCGCCTTTGAGGGCGCATCCGGCGAGGAGGACCAGGCTCAGCGCGCACGCGCTACGGACGGCGCAGGTTGTCGCCACCGCTGATGATCTCGAACTCATCGCGCCGGTTCTGGGACCAGGCGGACTCGTCATGGCCGTTCACGAGCGGCCGCTCTTCGCCCCACGACTGGGTCTCGATGCGTCCGGCATCGATACCGTGGCTGACGAGATACTGCTTCGCCGCCTGCGCGCGCCGGTTGCCGAGCGCCAGGTTGTATTCGTCCGAGCCGCGCTCATCGCAGTGACCGCCGACGCGAATTCTCAGATCGGAGTTTTTCTGCAGGATCGCGACCTTCTGATCGAGGATCCCTGCGTCATCGGGCCGGATATTCGATTTGTCGTAATCGAAGTGAATCATCGCCTGCAGCATCCCCTTTACCTCATCCGACGCGCGGCTGGCCGCGGCGGCGGAGTCGGATGCCCGCTGCTGCGCCGCCCGCGCCGAGTCCTCCGCCGCCCGTCGCGCCGCTTCGGCGTTCGCCGCATCGATCGAATCCTGACGCGCCTTCGCGGCGGCCGCGGCCGAATCCGCGTTCGGTGTCGGCTGTGCCGGCTTCGGGTTCCCGCCGCAGGACGAGGCGGCAGTGACCGCAGCGGCGAGGCCGAGCACGAGGAGCAACGATACCGATTTCATCTATCTCTCCGATCAGGGGGTGGAAGTAGGAGCCTCCGAAAGCCGTGGAGACCAAGAGGCCAAGCGCGCGCCGCTCTGCTGCAAGAGCGGTCGAATTCGGCCGGTGTCGAGATCGATGATCCACAACTGGCGGTAGCCCGACCGGTCGGACGTAAAGGCGAGATGACGGCTGTCGGGGGCCCACGTCGGATCTTCGTTCCGTCCCACCGACGTGAGCTGCCGGACTGTGCGTGTACGCACGTCCAGCACGAACACCTGCAGCGTCCCAGCCACATCCCGGTGAAACGCGACCGATTGCCCATCGGGCGACCATTCCGGTGCATTGGATGCGCCGGTGACGCCGTAATCAAATGGTGCGAACAACTGCTGGTCCGTCCCATCCGCCGCCATCACGTAAATCTGCGGCAGACCCGGCCGCGTCGATACGAACGCGATCCGCTGCCCGTCAGGGCTGAACGTCGGGGACAAGTTGTCTGAAAAGTGCCCCACGGTCAAGCGGCGTAAGCAACAGTTGCTCTTCACGTTAATCGTGTAAAGATCGGTGCCTTCTTCCGTCGCACGGCTGAACGCGAGCGTTTGTCCATCAGGCGAAAATGCCGGCGTGAAATCGAGCGCCGTCCCCGTTGTCGAAACGGGCGTCCGTTTTCCCGTCGCCATCTCCTGCACATAGAGCCAACCCTTTCCGGCCTGGAACTCCATGTACGCAAAGTGGCGCCCATCCGCGGCCCAGGCCGGCGACATCGCCTGCCGGTCGGTGGACGAGACGAGTTTCATGTCGGCGCCGTCCTGATCGATCTGATAAACCTTGCCATCCTTGACGAACAGCACGCGCGTTGCGGCGATGCCCGGCGTGCCGAGCGCGGCCTGGACCACTTGGTCGGCCAACCGATGCACCGCCTGGCGGAAATCCGCGCTGCCGGCGGGGGGCAATAGCGCGCGGATCGAGCGTCGCACCCCCGATGCGGGAATGTCGTGCAGCAGCGCGATCGTCGTGTCGCCGGCAGCCGTGATATCGAGCGCGAAATCCGCGCCGAGCGCCTGATACAGGGGATAGTTCAACGAGCCCAGCGCCGCCTGCGCGCCACCGCTGCCGGTTTTTCCTCCTGAGCTCGTAGAGGTTCGGGTCCGTCCACTGCGTGGCGCGCTGCCGCCGCTCGAGGATGGGGGAGGCGACGTTGTCGCTAACCGAATCGAGTCGCCGCCGGGAAGCGAGATGATTTCGAAGCGATCGCTGTAGTCCAGATCGCGCGCCACAATCGCCCGGACCGAATCCAATCCCTTTCTCGGCAACATCACCATCCCCGGACGCACGCCCGGTCGGTAGACGATGCCTATTCGGACACCTCGATCTATCGCTGACGTGTCTTGCGATACAAGTCGGCACGTCGGCACGACGGCAAGCAGGTACGCTAACGCCCCGACATGCAGGCGTGCCGACTTGCCGCCGTGCCGTCGTGCCGTCGTGCCGTCGTGCCGTCGTGTCATTGCCTCTGCCCCGAGAAATAGAAGCGGACAAACAACACGTCAGACGTCCACCCATCCGGCAGCGCGCCGAACGCCTTGAACCGACCGGCCTCTTCGATCGCTCCTTGCGCTTCGAGATCGAATGAAAAATTGCCCGACCGCCTGATGAACTGCAGATCGGTCACCGAGCCGTCGCGATGCACGAAAAACGAGACCTCCGCCTCGAGTGGCGTGGCTTCGGCGGGGCGCTGCCAGCGACGCAGGACCTGCGACACGATGTTCTGCAAGTACTCGGGGAACGGGAACGCGATGCCTTCGGTGCTGACGGTGGCGATATCGTTACCGGTCGACGGTTTCTCGCCGGGAAGCGGCTGATTCGTGGGGGTGGTCCGAGGCGCCGCTTCGCGGTTCGTGTGATCGCGCACGGGTGGAGGCGTTGCCCGGGAAATCGTGCTCTTCGGCGTCTTCACCGGCGCCGGCGCCGGTTTTTCCTCCGCCGGACGCTCGAATGCCTCAGGCGCCTTGCGCGCCTCCATGTCGGCCGCCGGAGCGGCTATCAGTCGCACGGTATACGTCGGCGGTAGCCGCTTATGGACACTCGGCGTCCCAAACAGAAATGCGCCGGCCACCCCGTGCACGAGGAGCGTGCCGGTGAGTGCCATCCCTACGGGCGCTGGGGCGCGACGTCGGTTCATCGAGTGATCGTCTCCGGTTCGGCAACGAGTCCCACGTCCTGCACACCGGCCGCGCGAATAACGGCAAGCACCTGCACGACGCGAGCATAGGCGACCCGGCCATCGGCCCGCAGATACACCCCGGTGGGTCGTTTCGTTCGCACGAAGGCCGGGAAAGTCGCCTCAAAATCTTCGTAGGACAGTCCCGCCTGATCTAGATAGATCTTGCCATCGGCATCCACGGTCACAACGAGTCCCTGTTTGGGCTCGATCGCCTTCACCTGCGCGCGCGGCAAGCGCACATCCACACCACCCTGCATGATAGGTGCCGTGATCATGAAAATGATGAGGAGTACGAATGCCACATCGACGAGCGATGTGACGTTGATGTCGGCGTTGAGGGGCAATTCGCCGTGCCCGCGCAAGCCACCGCCCCCGCCACCGCCCAGTAATCCGGCCATCAGATCCGTCCCTCGCGCGCCAGCGTGCCCACGATCTCCTGAGCAAAGCCTTCGAGCTCACCCGCAAACAGGCCGAGCCGGTTCACGTAGAGGTTGTAGGCCATCACCGCGGGCACCGCGACGGCGAGTCCGCCGACCGTGGTGACGAGCGCCTCCGCCACACCTGGGGCCACGGCGGTGATGTTCCCCGATCCGCCCACGGCGATTCCGATGAACGCGTCCATGACGCCCAACACCGTTCCCAGCAAGCCGAGCAGCGGGCTGACCGAGCCGAACGTAGCCAGCCACGGGATGAATCGCGCGGCGGTGTCGCGCTCGGCGGCGACTTCCTTGGCGAGCACCATCCGCAGCGCCTCGAGCTGCGTCGTCGTGAGTGTCGATGAGGCAGCGGGCGTGGCGGGATTCGCCGCGGGTCCGGCTTTCAATGTCCCCGGCTTCAGCTCCGAGAAAAAATGCACCGCCTCCCGCAGTAAGCGGTTGTAGGGCGACGGCGGGAGTCGCATGGCGGCATGATAGGCATCTTCGAGACGCGGCGCCTTTTCCACTTCAGCAAGAAAGCGATCGCCCAGTTGCCGCATGCGGCGGAATTGCCACCACTTGAGGACGATCAGATACCAGGACACCACCGAGAAGACCGCGAGAATCGCGAGAACGAATTGCGTCTCGGGACTCGACGTGAGGACCAGCTCCCACGGTGTGGTCGGAATCGCTCCCCGGACCTGTAGCAGCACTTACACTCCTCCCTTGTAGCCCTGCGGATGCGCTCGATGCCAGCGCCAGGCGCTTTCCAAAATCTCCTCGAGGCTCGACCGCGTGGCGCGCCAGCCCAGCACGGCTGCGGCCCGGTCCACTGCGGCCACGAGTTCGGGCGGATCACCCGGACGCCGCGGTTGCTTTGCCGTCTTGAGCTGCTTCCCCGTCACGCGTCGCGCGGCGTCGACGACTTGCTGCACCGAATGTCCACCACCCGTTCCGAGATTCAGCGCGACCGGCGCGCTCCCGCTCAGCGGGACATCGAGCGCGCGCACGTGGGCGTCCGCAATATCGCTGACGTGCACGTAATCGCGTATGGCGGTCCCGTCAGGCGTCGGATAATCGGTTCCGTACACGTTGACCGCCGGCTGCTTGCCGAGCGCCACCGCGAGCACATTCGGAATCAGGTGCGTCTCGGGATCGTGATCTTCGCCGAGACGCTCCGTTGCGCCCGCGGCGTTGAAGTAGCGCAGGCTCACGACGGCGATCCCAGTCCGCGGCGCGACCTCCCCCAGTATCCGCTCGAAATCCCGCTTCGTTTCGCCGTACGGATTCACCGGCGCCTGCGGGGTGTCCTCCGTAATGGGAATCCTCGCCGGGTGGCCATAGACCGCGCACGACGACGAGAAGACGAACCGCCGCACCTTCGCTCGTGCCACCGCCTCCAACAGTACACGAGCGGCCGTGACATTGTTGGTCACATACTTCTGGGGCTGCGCCACTGATTCGGCCACCAGCGCGAACGCGGCCAGATGCACTACGGCATCGATGCGTTCGCGCTCGAGCAGCGCCTCGACGAGCTCGCGGTTGCCGACGTTCCCCTGGATGAAGCGCGCGCCGCGTGCCACGGCCTGCGGATGTCCCGCACTCAGGTCGTCGAGCACGAACACCTGCGTGTCCCGCTCGAGCAGCTTGTCGACGATGATACTCCCGATGTACCCTGCCCCGCCGGTCACCAGCACGCGTTGGGTCAAGCGGGTGGCTCCATGCCGAACAGGCGGCGCAACGCTTCGAGCAGGCCGTAGCCGTGCCCCTGCTCGGCTGCGGCCTTGAGGGCAATCGTGGGCTGGTGCAGGAATTTGTTCAGCAGCGCCTGGCTGAATTGCTCGACGCGCGTCCGGTCCTCCGGGGAGAGATGGTCGAGCTGCTTCAACGCGCGCTCGAGCTCCGCGACGCGCAGGGCGTCCATGCGCGCGCGAAATTCCTTGATCGCGGGGACAACGCCCAGGCCGCCGTACCAGGCCCAGAAGAGATCAGTTTCCTCCTCGACGATCCGCTCGGCGGCCGGGATTTCATCGCGCCGGCGCGCCGTCGCTTGCGCGGCGACTGTTTGCAGATCATCGACGTCGTAGAGAAACACGTTCTCGATTTGTCCGAGCGCCGGATCGACGTCCCGCGGGACCGCGAGATCGAGGACACAGAGTGGCCGTCCCCGCCGTTCGGCGATCACCGGTCCAACACGCTCCCACGTGACGACCGCATGGGGAGCGGCGGTCGAGCAGAGCGCGATATCGGTCGTCGCGAAATGCGCCCAGGCCTCGTCGAGCGCCACGGCACGTCCGCCGAGACGTTCGGCAATTGCGCGAGCGCGCTCCTGCGTGCGATTCGCGACCAGCGTGATCCGCACCCCTTCGCCGGCTAAACAGGTCGCTGCCAGCTCGGCCATGTCCCCCGCCCCGAGAATCAACGCGCTCCGGCCAGCCAAGTCGCCGAAGATTTTTCCGGCGACAGCCACACCCGCCGACGCCGCGGACGCGGTGCCCATGCCGAGACCGGTTTCCGTGCGTACCCGTGAACCAACGTGCAAAGCAGTCTGGAACAGCCGGTGCAACACCGGACCCGCCTGCGCGCGAGAAGCTTCCCATGCCTCGCGCACCTGTCCTTGGATCTGAGACTCGCCCAGGATCATGGAGTCGAGTCCCGCAGAGACCCGATACAGATGACGTACCGCGTCACGATCGCGCTCGATGTAGCCGTATTCGCGCGCCCCCCCTCCGGGAGGGGGGGGCGCGGTCGGCAGCCGCTCGCCGAGCAGCGACCATACCGCCTCGAGCGCGGGTTCGTCTTCCGCGAGCAGGTAGAACTCCGTGCGATTGCAGGTCGAAAGCAGGACGCCGCCGCTCGCCCCTGCCGCCATTACGCGCGCGAGCGCTCCCGGAACTTCGTGTGCGCCGTGCGCGAAGCGCTCGCGTACTTCGAGCGGCGCGGTACGATGGTTCACACCGACGACCTTGATGCCAACACCGACGGTGGAGGGGGAGGGAGAGGGCGTGGTCACAGGAATCGTCCGACCCCGGGTTCGACGAGTTTCAGCGCGACGTACACCAGGAGCACGGCGGAAAACCCCGCGATGCTGGCGAGCGCGGCGCGCCGGCCCGCCCAGCGCCGGACGACGCGGACCCAGACCGCCCATCCCAGGACGATCCAGGTGAAAATGCCCCATACGATTTGCGCTTTTGCGGCCTGTAGGCCTGCCGCGCCGCCCGCAAACCGCGCCGAATAACCCAGGGCGAGTAGTACGCCGAGCGTCAGCGCCGGAAATCCTGCCACGAGCGCGAAGCGATTGAGCTGATCGAGCCGTTCGAGCGGTGGAAACAGCTGAAATACCTGACCAAAGCGACGCGCTTTGAGCTCCCGGAACTGCAGGAGGTAGAGCGCGGCGGCAATGAACGCGAGCGCCATGAGCGCGAGGCCCAGCACGCTCAGCACCACGTGCAGAATGAACCAGGCGTTCCGAGCAGGGACGGCTTCGGCGGCTGGCGTGAGCCCGCTCAGGATCGCGAGTCCCACAAGGCCGGTAGCGAGTGGGGCGGCAAAAAACGCGACCGCCGAGCCCCGCAGCAACCGTTCGCTGGCGAGCTGCAGCAGAACCAGGCAGAGCGCCAGCATCGACAGCGCGGGTCCCAATCCAAACAGGGTCAGCTGCGACAAGGCGACGACGTGGGCGGCCGCGCCGGCGCACGGAAACGCTATGGCCAGCGCGCGCGGCACGCTCCGGAGGCCGACGAATGGCGCCAGCGCCAGCGCCGTAGCCAAGCCGTAGAGCGCTAACGCGATGAGATGAAGAGTGACAATCACGGTACTGAGCAGCCAGGCCCGCGCCGGCGAGCCTGGGCACCGATCAGGATGGCATCTTCTTGATCAGCCGTACGGGAAGGCCGTTGTCGAGTCCGGGATGCGTGATCTGAATCAGGAGACCCGTCGCCGAGTGTTCGCGCGTGTGCACGATCATCATCACGGCACGGATTTCTTCCGACCCCGAGCCAAGATAACCCTCGGCCGGTTTGTAGACTTCGAAGACGTCACCCAGCGTGACACCGTCCTTGCGGCCCTTATCGATGAAGAAGTACTGCTGGGCGCCGGCGATCGGATGGAGGTCGCGCGCCTCGATCAGCTTGCCCACCATACCCTTCTCGACCGGCGTCGGGCGCACCTGCCCGGGATCGCGGAAGGGTTCGAGCGGCATCGCGAGCTGGCCATCATGAACGCGACCATACTGTCCGACGACCCGCGCCAGTAATTGCTCCTTCTCGATGGCCGTCACCCGCGCAATCGCGACGGGCACGATCACCTGTCCCCACCGACCTGTCTGTAATACGCGATCAATCCGCGCGAGCAACACGGAATCGCCCACGTGGTACGACGCGTTGTGCGGCGGTCGAATCGCGATTTCATCGTACGTCGTGGCCGTGTTGCTGTTGGAGAGGCGCATGATGGCCGCCGTCGAGGTGTTTCCAACGACGGTGCCCCACGGCAGGTCCTGACCCTCGCTGAGGAATCCGGCGCCGTAGAACTCGCCGGGCCGCAGCGGCCGGTACGGCTGTTCGCTGTAGGCGCGCAGCACGTCCTGGACCTGCTGCTGCTTGGTGCGTCGCCGGTCAAATATCGTCTCGTACGTTTCGTTGACGGTGGGTGGCGGCGCCTCGACGATCACCGTGGTGTCGGCGGGGATGGTGTCGATCATCGCCGTGTCGACGGGTACCACCGCGGCGATCGTGTCGCCGGGAGCCGCGCGTACCGTGTCGGCCGCAGCAATGGTCGTATCCGGACGAGCGGCCGTGGTATCCGGGGCCTGCGCCACGGCGCCCGGCAGCAGCTCGGCGAGATTCAGGACCTCACCGGGATAAATCCAGTGCGGATCTTCGATGACCGCGGTATTGAGGCGGTAGATCTCGGGCCAGAGAAGCGGATCGTTGAAATACATCTGCGCGATGGACCACAAGGTCTCACCGCGGACGACTGTATGACTGGCTGGAAGCTGTCCCTGAACGGCGGCCGCCTGCGTGGTATCCTGCTGCTGCGCCGCTTTGGTCGTATCCTGCGTCTTGGTTGTATCCTGCGCTGGCAGGACTCGCCACATGAGCGGCAACGCCGCCAGGGCCAGTAGAACGGCGCGACTAGAACGGCAGATCGTCGTCCTCCTCATCCAGCGCCTCCGGGAATGCGTCAAGCGACTCGGGAGCCTTCCCACCAGCTTCGGCGACCCCCGCGCGTGCTGCCCCCGCTCCCACAGTGGCGGGTGGGGGGGGGCCTCCGGCTCTCGATCCCAGCATAATGAGCTCGCGCGCAATGATTTCGGTGACGTAGCGCGTCTGCTTGTTATTGTCTTCCCAAGTCCGGTACTCGATCCGGCCTTCGACGTAGACCTTGTCGCCCTTCTTCAGATACTTCTCACACACGTCGGCCAGACCCGAGCCGGCCTTGTTATTCCAGCAGATAACTCGATGCCAGTCCGTCTTTTCCTGCTTTTCGCCCCCATTCCCGACCCACTGCCGGCTGGTCGCGAGGGAAAGGGTGGCAACCCGGGAACCGTTATTCGTGCTCCGCACCTCGGGATCGGCCCCAAGATTCCCGATGAGCTGGACCTTGTTGAGACTGCGACTCACACAAACCTCCGAGCGATTAAGCGGGTGGGCCCAAGGGTGCCACACACTATATAAATCGCAAGTTATTCTGTCAACCAAAGATACGCCACTTGTATCAAAGTTATGCATCACGTCGCAGGACGATCGCGTCCTCCACTGGCCGGCGGTAATACTGCGCTCGCCGACCAACCTCCCTGAACCCCTGAGTGGCGTACAAGGCGCGGGCAGGGCCATTCGACTCCCGTACCTCGAGGTACACGTGCGCGACCTCTCGGTCCGTCAGTAGCTCCAGAATCGCTTCGACGAGTGCGCGACCCAGACCGTGACGCCGCCCAGTCGGCGCGACGGCGAGATTCAGGATCTCGCCTTCGTCAGCGGCATCGATCGCGATGACATAACCGCCAACCTTGCCGTCCACCTCCGCAACGAGGAAGAGCGCATCAGATGTGACGCAGTCCCTGAAATCCTGGGTGGACCATGGATCGGCGAACACTTCCTGCTCGATTGCGCGCACCGCCGGCACGTCGCCGAGTCTAGCGGGACGAATGTGGAAGGGGGCGGCCGTGGCGGCTCTCCCATTTCACCTGGGCTTCGGCAGGACGCCCGTACACCGGCTCGGCGAGCCCTGGATCCCCGATGGGGCTGCGCTCGCCGTCGTAGGCGAACAGCGCGAGCAGCGACTTGGCGAGCGGCTGCAAGGCGTCGAGACCAAGCGGTGGACGTCCAGTCCAGGCCACGACCTGATCGCGATAGCGCTCCGCGCCGTCTCCGACGACGAGATCTGGCGGCCGGCCGGCGCGCTCGGTGAGTGTCGGAATTGTGAATACACCCGGTGGAACAATGGTCTTGACCTGATTGTCGCCAAACGCATACACCGCTCCAAACACCTGCCCGCGCAGCGCGTCGTAGCATGCCGCCGCGGTCTCCACCTTGGCGGCGTGTGCCGCAGCCAACAGCGACGGAATGGCGACCATGGGGCATTGGCGCTCTTGCACGAGTCCCTTCGCCGCCGCCCACGCAATTCGCAACCCCGTAAAGCTGCCGGGTCCGTCGCCGACGATGACTCCCGCGATCTGCTCGAGCCGCAGCTCCGCGAGGTCCAGCACCTGTTGAATGAGCGGCAGGATCTGCGCGGCATGTTGCCGGGCACCGCGCAGTGAGCGTGCGACTGATTGCTCGGGCGTGCCGACCGCGACACTCGCGATGTCGGTCGCCGTATCGATCGCGAGCCAGTTTGCGCTCATGCCGGCGTCACGTCGTCGATGACGCGCCGCGCGTCGTCGCTGTCGTACGACAGCCGGAAATGCCGATCGAGTGGCGGCGCCCAGGCCCCGGCCCGCTCCGGCCATTCGATCAGGACTATCGCGCGCTCGCGCACCATGTCGTCGAAGCCAAGATCGCGGGCTTCGTCTGGAGCGCGTAGCCGGTAGCAATCGACGTGGTAGACGGGGACGGCGCCGGCGTCATAGTGATGGACCAGCGCGTAGGTGGGACTCGTCGCGCGAGATCGCGCGCCCAGGCCGCGGCAGATTGCCTGCACGAGTGTGGTTTTCCCGGTCCCGAGCTCTCCCGACAGCCCAATCACCGCGGGCGCGTTGAGCCGGGCGCCGAGCTGCTCACCGAACTGGTTGAGCTCGTTCGCGGAGAGGCGCATCGGCTTTCAGTTCGAGGAGTTGATCGCGCAGCACGGCGGCCAGCTCGAAATCGAGCTCCTCGGCGGCGGCCTGCATTTGTTGCTCCAGCAGGCGGATCAGCGCATCGCGTTCCCGCGCATCCGTTGGGCGCCGCACCACGCCGGGCTCCGGGCGTCCCAGACGCGCGTCGGCGACCCGCGTGACGAACCGGATGTCAACCACTGACTTCACGATCGACCGCGGCGTGATCCCATGCTCGGCATTGTAGGCAACCTGCGCCTCGCGCCGCCGATCCATTTCCCTGAGGGCGCGCTCCATCGAGCCGGTGCGGTGGTCGGCATAGAGAATCGCCCTGCCGCTCAGGTTTCGCGCGGCGCGCCCGACGGTTTGAATGAGCGAGCGATCCGAGCGGAGGAAGCCTTCCTGGTCCGCGTCGAGTACCGCCACGAGCGAGACTTCGGGAAGGTCGAGACCTTCGCGCAACAGATTGATCCCCACGAGCACGTCGAACTCGCCCAGCCGGAGGCCGCGAATGATCTCGACACGCTCGATCGCGTCGATCTCGGAGTGCAAGTACCGCACCCGGACGCCGTGCTGCTGGAGATAATCGGTCAGATCCTCCGCCATGCGCTTCGTGAGAGTCGTCACCAGCACCCGCTCGTTCTTCTTTTCTCGCAGGCGGATCTCGTTGAGCAGGTCGTCCACCTGACCGGCGACCGGGCGGATTTCGACCTGGGGGTCCACCAGGCCGGTCGGCCGGATGATCTGCTCGACGATGACGCCGCCCGACAGGCGCAGCTCATCCTCACCCGGCGTGGCGGAGACGAACACGATGCGCGGCACGAGACCCATGAATTCGTCATAGCGGAGCGGCCGGTTGTCCAGCGCCGACGGCAGCCGGAAGCCATAATCCACGAGCGTCTGCTTGCGGGACCGGTCGCCCTCGTACATGGCCGCGAGCTGCGGCAAGGTCTGGTGCGACTCGTCGATGATGCACAGCCAGTCGTGTGGGAAGTAATCGAGCAGGCAGGCCGGCCGCTCCCCCGGCTGCCGGCCGCTGAAGTGGCGCGAGTAGTTCTCGATGCCCGCGCACCGGCCTACCTCGAGGAGCATGTCGATATCGAAGTGCGTGCGCGATTCCAGCCGCTGCGCCTCGAGCAGCTTGTTCTGCTGGCGCAGCTCGGCCAGTCGGAGGCGCAGCTCGTCCCGGATCGACTTGACGGCGCGTTCGATCGTGGGCCGTTGCGTCACGAAGTGCGTCGCCGGGTAGACCGCGCAGCGCTCGAGCTCGATGATCACGTTGCCGGTCAGCGGATCGATCTTCGCGATGCGCTCGATTTCGTCGCCCCAGAATTCGACGCGCACGGCCTGTTCGTCGTATGCCGGAAAGATCTCGACCGTATCGCCGCGCACGCGGAATGTGCCGCGCTCGAAGCCGATATCGTTGCGCTGGTATTGAATCGCGACGAGATCCGCCAGCAGGGCGTCGCGCCCGCGGGCCTCGCCCTTGCGGGCGGTCACCAAGAGCTCGCGATACAGCTCCGGGTCGCCCAAGCCGTAGATCGCCGAGACACTCGCGACGATGACGACGTCCTCGCGCTCCATCAGGCTCGAGGTCGCCCGCAGCCGGAGTCGTTCGATGTCGTCGTTGATGGAAGAGTCTTTCGCGATGTACGTGTCGGTCGCCGGCACGTACGCCTCGGGTTGATAATAGTCGTAGTACGAGATGAAGAACTCGACCGCGCTCGTGGGAAACAGCGCTTTCAGCTCACCATAGAGCTGCGCCGCGAGAGTCTTGTTATGTGACAGGACGAGCGTGGGGCGTCCGAAGTCCGCGATGACGTGCGCCATCGTCATCGTCTTTCCCGATCCGGTGACGCCGAGCAGCGTCTGATATTTGTCGCCGCGGCGCAGACCCGCGCTCAACTCGCGGATGGCACGCGGCTGATCACCCGCGGGCGGCGGGGAGGATCCCAGCTGAAAAGGCATAGGGTAGAAAGCTAACCGGAGACGACTTCAGCCGAGCCGGAATCGCGGCGGGCGATTTCGGTCACGCCTTTGACCTTGCGAACCGCCTTGAGGACTTTGTGCAGGTGCGTGTGGTTTTCGACTTCGACCAGCACCGAGCCGAAGACGACCCCATCCTTCGACGCCAGCTCGGCGCTGCGGATGTTCGTCCCCGTGCCGCTGATGGCCTCACAGATGTCCGCATAGAGCCCGCGGCGATCTTCGCCACTGACCCCCAGCCGCACCACGAACGTCTCGCCCTCCACCTCCCGCCAGTCGATCTCGACGCGCCGTTCGTCGTCGCCCGACAAGGTGAGCAGATTCGGGCAATCGTTCCGATGAATGGAGATCCCGCGGCCCTGCGTCACGTATCCCACCACGGGATCGCCCGGCACCGGCTGGCAGCACTGCGCGTAGCGCACCATCAGCCCCTCGACACCGTGAATCTTGATGCCGCGGCCCAGGCGCAGTCGCTCGATCACGCGCCCGAAAGCGGTGGGCTTGGGCGGCTGCATCTCTTCCGCCGGCAGATCGGGATATAGCGCCTTCATCACCTGCCCCAGCTGCACGTCGCCTCGTCCGATGGCAGCCTCGACCTGCTCTGCCACGCCCAGTGACAGGGAGAGGGCGGCCCGCGTGAGCTGGTCAGGCGTCGGCGGATCGAGGCGCCGGCGACGGACTTCGCGCGCCAGGATTTCGCGGCCGAGCGTGATGCTGCGCTCTTGTTCTTCCTGCTTGATCCACTGGCGGATCTTCTGCCGGGCGCGCCCGGTCTGGACATGCGCCAGCCAGTCGCGCGACGGCTTGGCCTGAGGGCTCGTCAGCACCTCGACGGTGTCGCCGTTCCGAAGCGGCCGGTGAAGCGGCGCAATCCGACCGTTGACCCGCGCGCCGTTGCAGTGCTGCCCGACTTCGGTGTGGACCATGAACGCGAAGTCGATCGGCGTCGCGCCCTTAGGCAGGCGCTTCACATCGCCGCGCGGGGTGAAGACGAAGATCTCGTCCTGATACAGGTCGATCTTCAGGAATTCGAGGAACTCTTCGGGGCTGTGCGCGTCCTGTTGCAGCTCGATCAGCTGCCGGAACCACGAGAGATGGTGATCGAGCTCGTCCGCGCTCTTGCCGTTTTCCTTGTAGAGCCAATGCGCCGCGATACCGTATTCCGCCGTGCGATGCATGTCGCGGGTGCGAATCTGAATCTCGTACAGCTGCCCGCCTGGTCCGAACACGGTGGTGTGCAGCGACTGGTAGCCGTTCGATTTCGGGCTCGCGATGTAGTCCTTGATGCGCTCCTGCAGCGGCGTCCACGTGTGGTGAATGATCCCGAGCACGTGGTAGCAGTCGGTGATGCTGTTGACGAGCACGCGCACGGCGAGGAGGTCGTAGATCTCCTCGAACGGCTTGCCGCGCTTTTTCATCTTCTTGAAAATCGACCAGAGATTTTTCGGCCGGCCGACGATGTCCCAGCCGACGATGCCGGCGCGCCGCAGCTCGTCGGACAGCGGCGCACGCATCCGCTCGATGGTGCGGTCGCGCTCGACTTTACGCGCCTTCACCTGGCGCGCCAGCGCCTTGTACTCCTCGGGTTCGAGATATTTGAACGCGAGGTCCTCGAGCTCCGCCTTCACTCCCGCCATGCCGAACCGGTGCGCGAGCGGCGCGTACAGCTCCCGTGTCTCCAGCGCGATCCGCTTGCGCTTGTCAGCGGGCAACGGATCGAGCGTGCGCATGTTGTGCAGCCGATCGGCGAGCTTGATGATGATCACCCGCGCGTCGCGCGCCACCGACATCAGGAGTTTGCGGTAGTTCTCGGCCTGCTCTTCGGCGGTCGAGCGGAACGTCAGCGCCTTGATCTTGGTCAGGCCGTCGACCAGATCGGCCACTTCGTTCCCGAAATCGCGCCGCAGCTTCTCGAGTGTGACGTCGGAATCCTCGACGACATCGTGCAGCAGGGCTGCCGCGATGGTCGTGGTATCCATTTGCTGTTCGGCGAGAATCGTGGCGACCGCTACGCTGTGCGAGATGAAATCGTCGCCCGACATGCGTTTCTGGCCATGATGCGCCTGCGCGCTCAACTGATACGCGCGCGACAGCACGTCGAGGTCCAGCCGGTCTCGCTGGGCCGCGACGGCTTCGGCCAACTCCGGTGCCAGAATCGCTCCACCCGTACTCGTCACAACAGTCCCGCCTCTGCAAAGCTCACGTAGCGCGCCCCTGCCCCCGCCCCCGTCCCTACCCCCCCTCCACTGCCGCCGCCCCCGATGATCACATGGTCATACACCGGCACATCCAGCACGCGTCCTGCCTCGACGAGCTGCCGCGTGACCGCTCGATCATCGGCCGAGGGCGTCGGGTCGCCGCTCGGATGGTTGTGCACCACGATGATTCCGGCGGCCGCCTCCGCGATTGCCGCGCGAAACACTTCGCGCGGATGGACTAACGAGCTGTTCAGGATCCCCCGCGTGATCAAGAGGTCGGCCAGAACCTGGCTTTGGCTCCCGAGGGCGAGGACATGAAACTCCTCCACCGCGAGGTCCCGCAGCGCAGCGGCATAATAGCGCTGCACGTCGTCCGGTCCGCGGATGCGCTGGGGCGGCGGCTCCGTCTCCGTCCCCACGCGACGGCCCAATTCGATCGCGACCGCAAGTCGAGCTGCCTTCGTGCGCCCCACCCCTGGAATGCGGGCGAGCTCAGCCCACGGCCTCGTAGCGACGCGCCGTAATGAGCCATCTCCCCTGGCGAGGATGTCTCCCGCCACGGCGAGCGCGTCCCTTCCTCGTGTGCCTGTCCCTAGGAGAATGGCCAGCAACTCCTGCCCCGTCAACGCGCTCGGACCTACGGCCCAGAAACGCTCGCGGGGACGGTCCCGTTCGGCTTGCTCGGAAAGGCGGAGCGGCATGGTCGAAGGTAATCCCATGCCGCTCAAAAACCTGTACCCTACGAACGCGTTACGCAGCCGCTCCGTGGCATTTCTTGAATTTCTTGCCACTGCCGCAGGGGCACGGGTCGTTACGGCCGACGCCGGCGTAGGGATTGGGTGCAAACGCCGGCTCGGCCATCCCCCCTCCTCCGATCCTTCCACCATCACCGCCGCGCTGGAGTGAGGGGGGAGGCGGCTCGCCCGTCGTCACGAGCCCATCCGCGGCGGCCTTGGACGCCACCATCGGTGTCTCCCGGCGGCTCGCGCCGGGCAGACCACCAGCGGGTCCAGTGACTCCACGGCTGGACGGCCGCTGTCCTCCCTGTCCGGGCGGCG
This sequence comes from Gemmatimonadales bacterium, assembly GCA_035551075.1. Classification (GTDB taxonomy): domain Bacteria; phylum Gemmatimonadota; class Gemmatimonadetes; order Gemmatimonadales; family GWC2-71-9; genus 20CM-2-65-7. The sequence continues at coordinate 33,452 of DASZNX010000050.1, forward strand.
GTCCCACTTCGATCTGCAGCTTGAGCCAGCGCTCGGCGAACGCGGCCTGCAGATCGTCCATGAGGCCCACGAACATGTTGTACGCCTCTTCCTTGTACTCGACCAGCGGGTCCTTCTGACCCCAGGCGCGGTAG